>NZ_JALQDQ010000038.1:0-87301 GCF_023631105.1 Caballeronia sp. AZ10_KS36
GCCCCCCCCAGACACCCCCCCCAAGAACCCCAACCCCACCACCCCCCCCCCCCCACCCCCCCCCCCACCGGCCGCCCCCCCCCCCGCCGGGGGCGCTGCGGCCACCGGCCCCACCCCCAGGACCTGACCGCGCACGGCTACGACGCCGACGCGGTGCGCGTGAACCTGCGCGTGCCGCCCGATCTCTTCATGTGGCAGACGAAGGGCGTGCCGGTGGACCTGCGCTATCGCTATACGGTGCGCCCCGCGCCCGACCGTTCGTCGCTCAATATCAGCGTGAACAACGGCTTCGTGCAGTCGCTGCGCATCCCGGCCGTGTCCACCTCGACCTTCGATCTCGGCACGTACTTCAGCCGCGTGCTGCCGGACAAGACGGTCGCCGCGCGCCGCGAGATCTATCTGCCGCCGTTGCTCATCACGCCGCGCGCGCAATTGCGCCTGCACTTCTACTACGACATCCCGAAGACCGGCGAATGCCAGGGCCGCGTGCTGGATAACGTCGTGGGCGCGGTGGATCCGAATTCGACCATCGACCTGTCCGGCTTTCCTCACTACATGGCGCTGCCCGATCTGGCCGCGTTCGCGAACGGCGGCTTTCCGTTCACGCGCATGGCGGACCTTTCGCAGACGGCGGTCGTGCTGCCGAACGAGCCGAATTCCGCCGACTACAGCCTGTATCTGCTGGAAATGGGCCGCATGGGCGCATCGACCGGTTATCCGGTGACGGGCGTGACCGTGACGAGCGCGAACGATGTCGACCGCTTCGCCGACAAGGACTTGCTGATTCTCGGCTCGCCGGGACGCCAGCCCTTGCTGCAACGCTGGGCGAAGCAGATGCCTTTTTCGGGCGATGGCGACGCGCGCACCTTTCAGCTTTCCGATGTGGCGTTCAAGCTCGTCGACTGGTGGCATGGCGAGCAGGGTCCGGAACGCTCGCCCGCGCGCGCGGACCTTTCGCTCGTGAGTGCGAGCGGCGATGCGCTCCTGACCGGCTTCGAGTCGCCGCTCAAGAGCGGACGCAGCGCGGTGGCGCTCATCAGCGCGGCGGGGCAGTCGGACGCCGACCTGTCCGCCGCTCTGCTCGACAACGACCTGCTGCCGTCGATTCAAGGCGCAATGGCCGTGATCCACGGCCGCACGGTGACGGTCACGTCGAACGGCGAAGCATATTACGTCGGCCATCTCTCGCCGATGCATTACATGCGCTGGGCGCTTTCCTCGCACCCGTTTCTGCTGGTGATCGCGGGCGTGCTCGCCTCGCTCATCATCGCCGCCCTGTTCTATCGCGCGCTGCGTTCCATCGCCGCGCGGCGTCTGAGAGACTGACATGCGGCCAACCACCGCCACACTCTTCGCCGGCGCGATGCTCGCGGCGGCCGCCCCCGGCGCGCAGGCCGCGCAGCAATGCGACTGGCCCGCGTATCGCCTATTCGTCGAGCGTGTCGTGCAGGCCGACGGCCGCGTGATCGACCGCTCGACCGACACGCAGCAAACCACGTCCGAAGGCCAGTCGTATGCGATGTTCTTCGCGCTCGTCGCGAACGACCGCGCCACCTTCGACCGCGTGCTCAACTGGACGCGCACGAATCTCTCGGCCAATCAGTTCGACGCGGCGAGCCTGCGCCTGCCCGCGTGGCAATGGGGCAAGCGGCAGGACGGCTCGTTCGGCGTCATCGATTCGAACTCCGCTTCGGACTCCGATGTGTGGATCGCCTACGACTTGTTTCAGGCCGGGCGTCTATGGAAAGAGCCGGCGTACACGAAGCTCGCCTACGCGCTCGCGACGCAGATCGTGAAGCAGGAAGTCGCCGATTTGCCAGGGCTCGGTCCCATGTTGCTGCCCGGTCCGCAAGGCTTTCGCACCGGCCAGCTCACGCGGCTGAATCCGGGCTATCTGCCGTTGCCGGTCTTGCGCGGCCTCGCGCAGGAGATGCCGGACGGCCCGTGGACGAAGCTCGCGCAGAACGCCGCGAAGATGATCAGAATCACCTCGCCGCGCGGCTACGCGCCGGACTGGGCCGCCTATCAGGCAAGCGGCAACGGCCAGTTCGTCGTCGATCCGAAGAATGGCGATGTCGGCAGCTACGACGCGATCCGCGTCTACTTGTGGGCTGGCATGGCGTCACCGGGCGATCCGCTCGCGCGTCCGTGGCTCGACGCGCTCGGCGGCATGCGCGCGAGCGTCGCGCAAACGGGCTTTCCGCCCGAGAAGGTCTCGACCATGAGCGGCGCGGCGAGCGGCGAAGGTCCGCTGTCGTACTGGGCCGCGCTCGCGCCGTACTTCAAGGCGCTGAACGACGAACGCGGCCTCGGCCTTGCGCGCGCGCGTCTCGAAGCGCTGGCCGCGCCGCCGGTCGCGGGCCGCGAGCCGGTCTACTACGACCGCGTGCTCGGGCTTTTCGGCGGCGGTTTCATCGAGGGGCGCTTTCGCTTCGATGACTTGGGCCGCCTCGTGCCGACGTGGAGAAGCGCATGCTGATCCCGACTCGCAAACGCGTGATCGCGGCGCTCCTGTGCGCCGCGCCGGCGATGACCTGGGCGCAGGCCGCGACGACCGATCCGCTCGCGGTGCTCATCGATCAGGGCAAGTACTGGCAGTCGCACCGGCGCGGCGACCTCGCGGAACAGGCGTGGCAGAAAGTGCTGCGCGTTAATCCGAAGCAGCCGGACGCGCTCTTCGGCATGGGCATGGTGCTCGCGGATCGCAAGGACGGCAGCGGCGCGCAGCAGTATCTCGCGCAGTTGCGTCAGGTCGCGCCCAACTATCCGAATATCGACGAACTCGGCCGGCGTCTCGGCGAAACCAGTTCGCGCGATCAGACCGTGAACGACGCGCGGCGTCTCGCGCAAAGCGGACAGAGCGCGTCGGCGGTGCAGGAATACAAGCGCGCGATCGACGGCAAGCCCGCGACGCCCGCGCTGCAACTCGAGTATTACCAGGCGCTCGCCGCCACGCCGCAAGGCTGGGACGAAGCGCGCCGCGGCCTCGAACAACTGGCGCGCCAGAATCCGGACGATCCGCGCTATCAGCTCGCGTATGCGCAGCATCTGACGTATCGCGATGCCACGCGGCGCGACGGCATCGCGCGGCTCGCGAAGCTGTCGGGCGACAGCGCGGTCGGCGCGGACGCGAAGAAAAGCTGGCGGCAGGCGCTTTTGTGGCTCGGCGCGCGGGCATCGGATGCGCCGCTTTATCAGGCGTATCTTCAAGCCTCGCCGGACGATGCCGCCGTCAAGGCCCGCTTCGATTCGATGGTGCAGCAGGACAGGTCCGCGCGCGAACGCTCGCAGGCCGACGCTGCCGTCGATGCGCGCGGCCGCACCGTCGCGGAAGGTTTCGCCGCGCTGGATCACGGCGATCTCCCAGCGGCGCGCGCGCGCTTTTCGTCGGTGCTCGCGAGCAGTCCCAACGACGCCGACGCGCTCGGCGGCATGGGCGTCGCGGCGCTGAAGCAGGAGCGTTTCGCGGAGGCCCGCACGTACCTGGAACGCGCGTCGCGGGCCGGCAACCCGGCGCGCTGGAAGGACGCGCTCACGAGCGCAACGTACTGGACTTATACGAGCGATGCCATCGGCGCGCGCAGCAACGGCCAGATCGCGCAGGCGAAGGCGCTCTTCGAGCGCGCCATCGCGGTCGATCCGTCCGATGTCACGGCGCAAGTGCTGCTCGGCGAAATGCTGCTTGCAAACGGCGATCCGCGCGGCGCGGAAGCCGCGTATCGCATGGCGCTGCGCCGTCAGGCCGACAATCCCGATGCCATCCGCGGGCTCGTCGGCGCGCTGGCCGCGCAGGGCCGCGGCGACGAGGCGCTCGCCTTCGCCAACAAGCTCAATACGGAGCAGCAGGCGAAAGCCGGCGGCATCAGCACGCTGCGCGGCCAGGCGCAGGCCGCGCAGGCGCGCGCCGCCGAAGCGCGGGGCGATCTCGGCGCGGCGCGCAGTCTCTTCGAAGACGCGCTGCTCAATATGCCGGACGATCCGTGGCTGCGGCTCGACCTCGCGCGCATCTACGTGCGTCAGGGCGCGGTCGGCAATGCGCGCAGCATGATGGACGGCCTGCTCGCGACGCACCCCGACATGACCGACGCGCTCTACGCGAGCGCGCTGCTTTCTGCCGAGACGCAGGACTGGTCGGCGGGTCTCGCGCAACTGGACCGCGTGCCGCAGGCAAAGCGCACGTCCGCGATGACGGCGTTGCAGCATCGCTTGTGGGTGCATCAGCAGGCGGAACTCGCGACGCGCGCCGCCGCTGCCGGCCAGAACGCGCAGGCGTTCGCGATTCTGCGCCGCGCCGAGCCGGTCGCGGCGGGCAACGCGGAACTCATGGGCGCGGTGGCGTCGGCGTATGTGAACGCGGGCGATCCGACGCGCGCGCTGTCGCTGATTCGCGGCGCGGTCGCGAATGCGCCGAACGATGTCGGCTTGCAACTGCAATACGCGGGCATTTTGTCCGCCACGCACCAGGATGCCGAACTCGGCTCCGTCATGCGGCGTCTTTCCGCGACGCAGCTCACCACGCAGCAGCGTCGCGACTTCGACAATCTGAACGTGGGAATCGTGATCGCGCAGGCGGATGCGGTGCGCAGGCAAGGCGACCTCGCCGCCGCTTACGACGTGATCTCGCCGTGGCTCGCCGCGATGCCCGACAATGCCGACCTGCTAGCGGCGCTCGGCCGCATGTACACCTCGGCGGGCGATGACCGCAACGCGTTGTCGTGTTACCGCGCGGCGCTCTCCCGCCGTCCCGACGACGTGGGCTTGCAGACGGCGGCGATGTCGGCGGCAAGCGGCGTGCGCGATTTCAAGCTGGCCGAATCGCTCGCGAAGCAGGCTTATGACGCCGCGCCGAACGATCCGGGCGTGCTCGCGGGCATCGGCCGGATGTATCGCGCGGAAGGCAAGCTGGACCTCGCCGCGCAGTTCCTGCAACGCTCGCTCGTCGCCGCGAATACGCCTGCGACGGCGAACGCGTCGGGCCAAAGCAATCGCGTGCCGCGCGACTGGCAGAGCGCGATGCAACGCATCGCTTCGATGCCGCTGCCGGGCACCAATCCGTTCGAAGGCAAGACTGCGGTCGATACGGCTGCGGCGTCGCTTTCATCGTCGAGTGCGAACAACGCGGGCGCGTATCGGCCCGTCACCCTACCGAACAATCAGCAAGCCGTGCCGTCCTATCCGCCACCTAGTCTGCCTGGTGCAGCGCCTTATTCTGCGCCTTATTCCGCTCCTTCGATGACACCGCGCGCGGCCGCAAGCGGCGGCTATGGCGGTGCAGCGGATGGGACGGCGCAAGCGGGCGGTCGCGCTGTGCGCGGCGGCTTGGGTCCCGATGCTTATGAATCGGTGCAGACGGGCGGCTACGGCGGCGCTTCGGATGGCACGGGGCAATCAGGCAGTCGACGCGAACTTGGCGGCTATGGTGGCGATGCTTCTGGATCGGCGATGTCGGGCGGTTACGGCGGCGCTTCCGATGCAACCGGGCAAGCGGGTGGTCGGCGCGTGATCGGCGGCTATGGTGGCGATGGTTATGGCTCGGCGCAAGCGGGCGCTTATGGCGAGCCGCCCGCACGAGCCGATGGCGCAGCGCCATCCGCCGCTTACTCCGCGCCGGCTCGTGCCTATGGCTACGGATCGGACAGCTACCGTCCGGCGCAACGCGGCGCTTATGCCGCGCCGCCGGCAACGGCTTACGGCAACGGCTACGGTCCCGACACTTACGGCGCGGCGCAATCGGGCGCGCCGCTTCAGCCGTATCCCGGACAAGAGGCGAACGGTTATCCCGCGCAGGGATATCAGCCGTACGCGCAACAGGCTCCGGCATACCCGCCGGCATCGGACGGCTACGACAGTTCGCCCTGGCCGATGTCCCCCGCCGCCCGCGATGCTCAAGCCAACGCCTACGCACCTCAACCCGCGGCGAGCGTGCCGGCCGGCAAAGGCTCGGCGACGCGCAAGAGCACAGCGCAGAAGGCGCGTGCGACTAGTTCGTACGCGTACGGGCAGCAGGCTTATCAGCAGCCTTACCAGCAGCAGCCTTACCAGCAGCAGATGTATCCGCAGCAGTCGTATCCGCAGCAGTCGTATCCGCAGCAAGCGTACGCGCCGCAGCCGTATTCGCAGCAGCCGTATCCCCAACAACAATACGCCCAGCAGCCCTACGCCCAGCAGCCGTACATCCCGCTGCCTCCCGCCGGTTATGCGCAGCCCTACTACTCGGCGCAGCCGCAAGCCGCGCAGCGCGCCGCGACGGCGGCATCGATGGGCGCCTCAGGCTTGCCTGCACCAGCGGCGAACCCTCAAACCATAGGCGTCGCGGAAGAACTGGCGGCGATCAACCGCGAGCAAGCCAGCACCATCACGGGCGGCGTGCTGTTTCGCAATCGCAATGGCGAGAACGGCCTGTCGAACCTGACCGACATCGAAGCGCCGATCGAAGGCCGCATCAAGGCGGGCAACGGCCATATCGTGCTGCGCGCCACGCCCGTCACGCTCGACGCCGGCACGGCGAGCGGCAGCAACAACACGCTCGCGCGATTCGGCGCGGGCGCGAGCACCAATCCGCCGAGCCTGACCAACGACTTCGGCTCGCAGACTGCGACGGGCGTCGGCCTTTCCGTCGGCTATGAAAACCGCAACATCCAGGCCGATGTCGGCACGACGCCGCTCGGCTTTCGCGAAACCAACGTCGTCGGCGGACTGCAATATCAGAACGCCATCACGGACAAAGTGTCGTACTCGCTCGCCGTCGCGCGACGCGCCGTCACCGACAGCCTCTTGTCCTACGCCGGCGCGCGCGATGCAGGAGCGGGCCTCGAATGGGGCGGCGTCACATCGAGCGGCGCGCGCGCCGCGCTCGGCTGGGACGACAGCACCAACGGCGTCTACGTGAACGCGGCGTACCAGTTTCTCGACGGCAAGCACGTCGCGACCAACAGCGCGGTGAAAGGCGGCGGCGGCATCTATACGCGTCTCATCAAGGATGCGGATCAGACGCTCACGGTGGGCGCGAACACCACGCTGATGCACTACGACAAGAACCTCTCGTACTTCACGTACGGCCAGGGCGGTTACTTCAGCCCGCAGCAGTACGTGATCCTGAATTTTCCGGTCGAGTACATGGGACGGCTCGGGATGTTCAGCTACGACGTGAAGGGATCGGTCGGCGTGCAGCATTACCGGCAGGATGCGTCGAACTACTTCCCGACCGACAGCACGCGTCAGTCAGCAGCCGCGAGTTCCCCGCTCAATCCGGACGCAGGCGCGGTCTACCCGGGGTCGAGCAAGACGGGCGTTTCATACTCGCTCAACGCGACCGGCGAATACCAGCTCGCGCCGCAGCTCGCGTTCGGCGCGACGGCATCGTTCGGCAACGCGTATCAGTATCGCGAATGGCTTGCCGCCGTGTATGTGCGCTATAGCTTCACGCGTCAGGGCGGCGTGCAGGCAGTGTTTCCGCCGCAGGCTTTCAGTTCGCCGTATTTGTCGCTGGCGAATTGAGGGGGTGCAGCGACGTGCGGGTCAGCGCGTTGAGCCGGATGCGCTGCCCCGCTATTCCACTTCCCCGTCGTCGCTGTCCGCGGTCTTCGCATCGCGCTCATGGCTCATCGCAGCGTTCGCGAGCGTCGCCGCCACGGCCGGCGCTTTCTCCTTCCGCTCGCTATAGCGGTCCGTCAGGTAATCCGAGCGGTCGCGCACGAGCAGCGTGAACTTGTACAACTCCTCCATGACATCCACGACGCGGTCATAGTATGACGACGGCTTCATGCGCCCGTTCGCATCGAATTCCTGATACGCCTTCGCCACCGACGACTGGTTCGGGATCGTCACCATGCGCATCCAGCGGCCCAGCACGCGCAGCGCATTGACCGCATTGAACGACTGCGATCCGCCGCAGACCTGCATCACGGCGAGCGTGCGGCCCTGCGTCGGACGCACGCCGCCGAGTTCGAGCGGCAGCCAGTCGATCTGATTCTTGAACACGGCGGTCAGCGTGCCGTGGCGCTCGGGACTGCACCAGACTTGTCCCTCCGACCACTCCGACAGCTTGCGAAGCTCGACGACCTTCGGATGATCCGCCGGAACGCTGTCCGCAATCGGCAGGTCATGCGGATCGAAGACCTTCGTTTCGGCGCCGAAGTGCCGGAGAATCCGCTCGGCTTCCAGCGTCAACAAGCGGCTGTACGACGTGCGACGCAGCGAGCCATAGAGCAGCAGGATGCGCGGCGCGTGCGTCGAGACGGCGCGCGGCGCGAGCTTGTCGAGGTCCGGCGTGTCGAGTAACGGCAGTGTGACGTTGGGCAAGTCGGGAGGCATCAGCGGGGGCTCCGGCCGTTATAGTCGGTAGTACGCATGTTCGCTTCCTCAGTGTGTGCGCGCTTCATACCAGTGCTGCGTCCGGTTGACGACGCCTACGACCAGCAGCATGACGGGCACTTCGATCAGCACGCCCACCACCGTTGCCAGCGCAGCGCCGGACTCGAAGCCGAACAGGCTGATGGCTGTAGCGACCGCCAGTTCGAAGAAATTGCTCGCGCCGATAAGACTCGACGGCCCGGCCACGCAATGCGCGACGCCGAGCCGGCGATTCAGCACATACGCGAGGCTGGAGTTCAGAAACACCTGGATGAGAATAGGCACCGCCAGCATGGCGATCACGAGCGGTTCCTCGACGATGGCGCGGCCCTGGAACGCAAACAGCAAGACCAACGTGGCAAGCAGCGCTCCTATCGAACAGGACCCGAGCGCGGATACCACACGCTGGAACCGCGCCTCGCCGCGAGCAAGCAAAGCACGCCTGAGTAGTTGCGCGACGACGACCGGAATCACGATGTACAGGCCGACCGACGTGATCAGCGTAGCCCACGGTACCGCAATCGCCGATAACCCGAGCAGCAGCGCAACGATCGGCGCGAATGCCACGATCATGATGGCGTCGTTCAACGCGACCTGAGACAAGGTGAAATACGGGTCGCCCTTGCACAGTTGCGACCAGACGAAGACCATCGCGGTACATGGCGCGGCGGCCAGCAGGATGAGACCGGCCACGTAGCTATCGAGTTGCGCGGCCGGCAGATACCGTGCGAAGACGTGGCGAACGAAAAGCCAGCCCAACAGCGCCATGGAAAACGGTTTGACGAGCCAGTTCACGAACACCGTGACGCCAATGCCGCGCCAATGGCCTTTCACTTGCGCCATCGCGCTGAAGTCGATCTTGGCGAGCATCGGAACGATCATTACCCAGATGAGCACGCCCACGGGGATATTGACGTGCGCGACCTCCGTCCGGCCGATGCGTTCGAATAGCGCCGGGAACCACTGGCCTAGCAGGATGCCGCCGACAATGCACAGCGCCACCCATATCGTCAGATAGCGTTCGAAGAAGCCGATGGAAGCCGGGCGGCTGGACGGCGTGACGTTTTGGGTCTTGTCGAGCGAATTCATGCGTTGTCGCGAAAGCATTTGAGCGATGCGCTATCCGGGCACTCCGCACCCGCGCAACAGTTCTCGGTCAGGAAGCCGATGAGGCCGTTCATCGCGTCGAAGTTCGCGGAGTAGAAGATGAAACGGCCCGACTGTCGCGCCTTGACGAGTTCCGCGTTCGACAGGTCCTTCAGATGGAAAGAGAGGCTCGGCGGCGATAGTCCGAGCTGCTGTGCGATGTCGCCCGCAGGCAAGCCTTCGGGTCCGGCCACGACGAGCGTGCGGAAGATCGCAAGCCGCGATTCATGTGCAAGCGCGCTGAGTGCGCGGACAGCGAGGTTCGGGTCCATGACGGGGGATCATAGGCCGTTCGGCTCGTCATTTCAAATGATCTTTAAATGACGAGAATCCACTACGGGCTCAGATCAGAGCGTGCACTTCGCGCCAGTTGAACGGGCTTACCCGGGCCAGAGTAAACCACGCTCACGCCTTAGCGCAGTGAAGCAAACGCCGTCCACATGACGTTCACTTCGCGCCCAGCAGATGCGGAAGGAACTGCGGGATATGCGGAAAGAAGATGATCAGCAGAAGGTCGACGACCAGCGCGAAAATGAACGGCAGAATCGCGCGAGTCGCCTTCTCCACCGACACGCCGCCTATGGACGCCGCCGTGAAGAGGCAGAAGCCGATCGGCGGCAGATTGATGCCGATGGCCGAGTTGATGAGCACGATCACGCCGAACACGATCGGATCGATATGCATCTGCACGACGAGCGGCAAGAACACCGGAATCACCACCGCGATGCTCGAAATGGTTTCAAGCACGGTATGCGCCGCGATGAGGAACAGGTTGATCAGGATCAAGAGCACAATGGCGCTCGTCGTGACCGCGAGGAAACTGTTCGCCACGTGCAGCGGAATCTGCGCTTCGATCAGATATCGCCCGAGCACGAACGCAAGTCCGAGCAGGAACGATACGCGCGTGGTGTTCACCGAAGTGCGAACCAGTATGTCCTTGAAATGCGAGAGCTTGAGCGTACGGAAGATGAACGCGCTCACCAAGGTCACGTAGACCGCTGCGACGACGCCCGCCTCGACCGGCGTGAAGATACCGCCGAGAATGCCGCCCAGAATGATGATCGGCGTGAGCAGCGCCCAGAACGCCTCGCGGAACGTCGTCCAGAGCTTGCGCGCATCGAACGGCTCCACCGCGCTGTAGTCGTTCTTAACGGCCGTCACGTAATTGACGATCATGAACGACGCGACCACGAGCAGCATCGGCAAGATGCCCGCGATGAACATGGTGCCCACCGAAACGTTCGCCGTGTACGCATAGACCAGCATGCTCATCGACACGGGCGACAGCAGCCCGAGCGAGCCCGCCGCCGATTGCAGCGCCACCGCGAATGCACGGTTATAGCCCTTCTTCACCATGCCGGGAATCATCACGGAACCGATCGCGGCAGTGTCCGCCGTGGCCGAGCCGGACAAGTCCGCGAAGAACATGCTCGCGACGATCGTCACCTGACCGATGCCGCCGCGCATGAAGCCCACGAGCGCCTGCGAGAACTCGATGATGCGCTTCGACACGCCACCCGCGTCCATGATCGCACCCGTCAACATGAAGAACGGAATGGCGAGCAGGCCCACGTTGTTAAGGTTCGAGAACAGTTGCTGCGGAATTACGAGCAGCGGCGTGCCGTTAATCGACAACGCGATGGTCGCCGCTATGCCGATGCAGATGGCCACCGGCACGCCCAGCCCGAGCAGCCCTGCTCCAAAAGCGATTGCCCACATGATGTTTATCCTAGAGATGTTCGGACACGCCTTCGATCAGCGTGGCATCGGTCTGCGCCTGCGGCGCGAGGTGCGAGACGACGATGCGCACGAGCGAATGAAACGCGAGCAGCGCGCCGCACACGGGGATCGAAAGATACGGATACACCATCGAAATCGGAATCGACGCGGCGGTTTCCGTGCCCATCAGCGCGAGCATGTCGGTGCCGTACAGCACGAACACCGCGCCGAGCGCGAGAATCGCGCAGTCCGTGAAGTCCTTGAGCAGCGGCGCGATGGCAGCTGGCATGCGGTCCGCCAGCACGCGCACTTCCGGATGCGCGCGCAGCTTCACGCCGGCTGCGGCGCCCAGACACGTCAGCCATACGAACAGATAAGCCGACACTTCGTCCGACCACGACAGTGAATCGTGCAGCACGAAGCGAAAGAACACCCCGAGTCCGGCCACGATCACCGCCGCGAGCAGCAGGCAGCTACAGACAAACAGATTGATCCTGAGCACGATGTCGTCGACGAACATCAAGCCGCGAGCGAGCTTTTCCATGCGTGTCACCTCCGATGCCGCGTTGGAACCACGGGCGTCGTTCGCATCGTTCATTTGGACGCGACCGCCGACGCTTGCTTGGCCGTGTTGATTTCCTGATACAGCGCCGGGCCGTCCGGAATCTTCGCGATCAGTTCTTCGCGCGCCGCCTTCGTCGCCTGCGCCCACGGTGCCGTATCGACCGTCGTGACCTGAATGCCCTTGGACTTCATTGCGGCGATAGCGGCGTCGTATTCATGCTTGTATTCCTTCAGGTCGTAGTCGGCGGCGATCTTCGCGGACTCCTGAAACGCCTTCTGGTCCGCGGGCGAGAGCTTGTCCCATGACGCCTTGCTCATCGCCAGCACAACGGGCAGATAGTTCACGTGCGTCACATAGAAATGCTTGGCGACATCGGAGAACTTGTCTTGTACGAACTGTTCCGGCGAAGTGTCGGCGCCATCGACGAGACCTTGCGAAAGCGCGAGGAACAACTGGTTATAGGCGAGCGGTGTCGGATTGGCGCCGAGCGCCTTGTAGCCCGCGATATAGCCGGGGCTCTGCATCACGCGCACCTTGAGGTCCTTCATGTCCGCAAGCGAATTGACGGGACGCTTGGTGGTGAACAGATTGCGTTCGCCCACCGCGAGCCACGTGAGGCCGATCATGTTCACGGGCTTCATCATGTCGAGATACTTGCGGCCGACCGGACCTTGCAGCACGGCGTTCGCTTCGTCCATGCTGGAGAAGAGATACGGCATGTCGAAGATCTGCCACTGCTTGATCGTGTTGTCGATAGGCGCCTGCGCGGAAATCATCAGGTCCTGCGTACCGGTGCGCAACGCCTGCGTCATCTGTACTTCGCCGCCCAGCTGCGATTGCGGGAACAGTTGTATTTCGACATGGCCATGCGTGCGCGCCGCGACTTCCTTGGCGAACACCTGCGCCGTGAGCTGATAGTGGTTGTCGGGTGCAAGCGTGTGGCCGAGCTTCATCACGACCTTGTCCTGCGCGATAGCGCCCGTCGATGCCGATACGCACACTGCGGCAAGCACCGCGCTCATCGCTACGCGCAGCATGCTCTGCGCTCTGAAAAGCGAACTCATGTTGTCTCCTTGCTCGATATGGACACCGCCCGGCCCACGCCTCGCATCGGCAGATTGCCGTCTTGCGATGCGCTCGAAGGCCAGCGGGTTGACGCAAGTATTTGTGATCGCAGCGATGGTGCGTTAGGACCGGTTTTCGAATTTCTTGGACTTTTTTACGGTGCTGTCCTGCGTGATCCCGCGCGCTGCAAAAAAGTCCAAAAGATCGCGTGAACCGTCCTACCGGTTGCAGGCGGGCTCTCTTTAAAGTGAGTTCCACGCTAAAGGCACGGTGTCACAACGCATCGCACCGTATTCACGCAACCGACCACGACCCATCACGACAACTCACGACATGGCCAAACGCCCTCATATGGATTGCTATGCAATCGGCGACACAGCCGATTTTGCGAAGACCGTTTCCGAATACGACATCTACGGCTTTGCCGGCATCGTCGGCGACTTTTACGCCGTGCATCTCAACGAGGAATACGCGAAAGGCACGCGCTTCGAGCGGCGCATCGCGCAAGGCTGCTTGTCGGTCGGGTTTCTCTCGACCGTCATGGGCCATATGGCGCAGAAAGCGCCAAGCCCCGGCGCGGTGTCGTATCGCTATGACATCACGTTCAATGCACCCGTGTTCATCGGCGATACCGTGACCGCTCGTCTGACGCTCGAAGAGAAGGACGAGGAACGCAACGTCTGCGTATTCGCCGCCGATGTGACGCGCCAGGACGGCGTCGTCGTGGCATCCGGCAAGACCTATCTCAAAGTGCTGTGACGCCATGCAGAATAGCCCGCCTCCCGTTCTCTCCGCGCAGCACGGCAGCCTGCGTCTCTTGACACTCAATCGCGCCGACAAGCTCAACGCATTCACGCCAGAGATGCTGGCTTTGCTCTCTGCCAGCATCGAAGAAGCCCTCGCCGACGATGCGACGCGCGTGATCGCGATCACCGGCAGCGGGGCCAAGGCCTTCGCCGCGGGCAACGATATCGAGCGCCTCGTCTCTCTCGATGGCGTCGCCGCCTATCGCGACATGGTGGCCGGCCAGCGCGCGCTGCTGCGCCTGCACGATTGCGCGAAGCCGACCATCGCGATGGTCAACGGCTATGCGCTCGGCGGCGGCTTCGAACTGGCGCTTGCGTGCGACTTCATCGTGGCCTCGACCAACGCGAGCTTCGCGTTCCCGGAAATCACGCTCAACACGATGCCCGGCTGGGGCGGCACGCAACTCGCCGTCGCCAAGATGGGGCTCGCGTGCGCCAAACGCTTCGTCATGAGCGGCAGGCGCTTCTCCGCGCAGGAATGCGAGGCGTACGGCTTCATTCACGGGCTCGCGGCTCCTGACGATCTCTTCGATGCCGTGCAGTCCTTGGCCGCGACGCTCGCTTCCTACGATCCGTTCGCAATCGAAATGTCGAAGCGGGCCCTGAACCGCGCGAACGAGTTGCCCTTGTCGGCGGGACTCGATTTCGAAGCCGCGCAATACGCAGTGAACTTTTCGAGCGAGGGCGCGCGGGCTGGGCTGCGGCAATTCCTCGAACGCCAGTCCGCGCGACGCACGGCCCGAACCCACCTCGCACCGGTCACGCCATGACGACAACGCTCAATCAACCACACTGGCTCGGCGAACAGCACACGATGATCCGCGAAGCGGTGCGACGCTTTGCGGAAAACGAAGTCGCACCGCAGTCGGAATCGCTCTGGGAGGACGAGGGGTTTCCGTATGCGCTCTGGCGGCATGCCTGCGAACTCGGCTTCACCGGTTTGCCGTATCCGGACGCGTTCGGCGGCGGCGGTGGCGACTGGCTCTCCTTCGTGATCGTGCTCGAAGAAATGGCCCGCGTGGATTGCGCGGTCGCCAATGCGCTGATGGCGAATTCCACGGTCGCGAGCCTGCTGAACAACTACGGCACCACCGAACAGAAAGCGCGCTATTTGCGGCCCATTCTCGACGGCACGCAGATCGGTTCCATCGGTCTTTCCGAGCCCGACGCAGGTTCGGATGCGGCAAACATCGGCACGCGGGCGGTGTTCGACGGCGAGCAGTGGATCATCGACGGCGCGAAGACCTTCATCAGCAATTCGGGCACGGAGATAGGCGGGCCGACGGTGATCGCGGCGGCGACGGGCACGCGACCCGACGGCCGCAAGGAGATCTCCAATTTCATCGTGCCGCAGGGGACGCCGGGCTTCAGCAAGGGACGCAAGCTGCGCAAGATCGGCTGGCGCGCATCCATTACGCATGAACTGTTCTTCGACCGCTGCGCCATTCCGGCGAATCAGCTTCTCGGCGAACGCGGCGCGGGGCTGCGTCAGACGCTGGCGCAGATCAGCACCGGGCGCATTCTTATCGGCGCGCTTGCACTGGGCATCCTGCAAGGGTCGCTGGAACGCTCGATGGCCTATATGAAGGAGCGGCGCGCGTTCGGGCGCGCCATCGCCGAGTTTCAGGGCCTTCAGTTCAAGGTTGCCGACATGGCCACCGATGCCCATGCCGCGCGTCTCATGCTCTACGACGCCGCCGCGCTCAAGGATGCCGGCTTGCCGTTCGACGCGCAGGCTTCGCAGGCCAAGCTCTTCGCCACCGAACACGCGATGAAGGCCGCGCATCAGGCGGTGCAGATTCACGGCGGATACGGCGTGATGGCCGAGTTCGCGGTCGCCCGCGCATTCGGCGATGCGAAGGTCCTCGAAATCGTCGAAGGCACATCGGAAATACAACGCATGATCATCGCGCGCACGCTGCTCGCGTGAACGCGCTTCGGAACCGAGGGGAACGTTATGCTGGAAGGCATCAAGGTATTGAGCTTCACGCACTTCTTGCAAGGGCCCGCCGCCGTGCAAATGCTCGCCGACGTGGGCGCGGATGTCATCAAGATCGAGCCGCCGGGCGGCGCATTCGAACGCGGCTGGACCGGCGCGGATGCCTTCGTCGAAGGCGTGAGCGTGTTCTTTCTGCTCGGCAACCGCAATCAACGAAGCATCTCGCTCGATTTGCGCGAGCAATCCGCACGCGAGATCGTGTGGCGTCTGATCCGCGAAGCGGATGTGCTCATCGAAAACTATCGGCCCGGCGTGCTGGACAAGATGGGCTTCGGTTACGCGCAGGTGCATGAGGTCAATCCGCGCCTCGTCTACTGCTCGTGCACGGGATACGGTTCCTCGGGTCCGTATCTGAAGCGTCCGGGGCAGGACTTGCTCCTTCAGGCGATGAGCGGCATGACCATGCTCTCCGGCGATGCAGAGTCGCCGCCCACGCCGGTCGGTTCGGCGATCGTCGATCAGCATGCCGCCGCGCTCGCCGCATTCGGCGTAGTGGCCGCGTTGCAGGCGCGCGAGCGGACCGGCGTGGGCACGCGAGTGGAGAGTAATCTGCTCAACGCGGCGCTCGATCTGCAGATCGAGCCCTTCACGTACTACATGAACAAGGGGCCGCTGTGGGCGCGCACGCATCCGCCGACCGGCAGCCGCTTTCATCCGGCGCCCTATGGCGTGTATCAGACGCGCGACGGCTACATCGCGATGTCGCTCACGCCTGTGCAGAAGCTCGCGGGCGCATTGTCGTGTCCCGCCCTCGCGGAGTTCACGCATCCGAAGGATAACGTCCGGCGCCGCGAGGAAATCAATCGCCTTGTCTACGACACGCTCAAGACGCGCACGACAGCAGAGTGGATGCATACGTTCGAGGAACACGACATCTGGTTCGCGCCCGTCAACGACTACGAACAGGTCGAGCACGATCCGCAGGTCTTGCACAATCAGATGATCGTGTCGTTCGAGCATGAGCAGGCGGGGCCCGTGCGGGTGCTCGCGCATCCGGTCCGCTATGACGGCGAGACGCCGCCCTTGCGCCGTCATCCGCCGAAACAGGGACAACATACCCGCGAAGTGCTCGCGGAACTGGGTTACACGCCGCAAGAGATCGACGCCTATGTCGAGGGCGGCATTGCGTTGACATCGAGGAGAGAAGCATGAGCGCACAACCGAACAACTGGCCGGCGCTCCTGCGCTTCGAGGATGTCGAGATCGGCCGCACGCAGGTGATCGTGCATACGGTGACAGAAGCGGAAGTGAACGCGTTCGGACGTCTGTCCGGGGATCTGAACCCACTGCACATGGAAGATGCGTTCGCCGAATGCTCGCCCTTCGGACGGCGCGTGGTGCATGGGCTGTTGACGGCCGCGCTCGTGTCGGCAGCCCACACGGAACTCACGGGCCCGGGCTTCGCTTACGTCGGGCAGGAACTGCGCTTTCTCGGACCGGTTTATATCGGCGATACGGTGACGATCAACGTGTGCGTCGTCGAGAAGAAGCCGGCAAAGCGCATCCTCGTTATGGATACGACCGTTCGAAACCAGCAGGGACGTGTGGTGCTGAGCGGCCTTTCCGCGCTGAAGGAACTGCGCTTCGACCAGGCGCTGATGGCCCGCAATCTCGCCGCATGACCTCCGCAGCGCACCTTGCATGGTGTAAATGCCAGTAACGTCGACGGTCACTGTACCGCTACACTTCGTGCAGTGGCCCGCGATTTTCGGGCAGGCTGGCAGGCGCGGGACACAGCGCCGCCAACAGGGAGGAGACAGTTGGATACCGCTTGTTGTTGCCACGTTCCGGTCATCAGGATCGAGGACTACGAATACGGCGCGCACGTCAAGACGCCGGACTTTCACCTCGCGCCCATCGAGGCGCTGAAATCGACGCTCGTCTATCCGCATCGGCACGACTTCTATCATGTGATGTGGGTGATCGTCGGCAGCGGCTCGCACGTGATCGATTCCGTGCGCTACGAAGTCCGCCCCAATACGCTCTACTTCATGACGCCGGGGCAGATTCACGATCTGGATCTCTCCGCCGACACGCTCGGTTATTCGATCAGCTTCTCGTCCGAGTTCTTCGCGTTTCGCGTGCAGAACCGCCACACCGAAACCGAGGTGCCTGTCTACAACTTCGAACAGCTCGGTGCGTGCCTGCATCTGAACGATGCGCAGGTCCGCGAACTCTCGCGCGTGATGGACGGAATCCGCGAGGAGTATCGCGATGAGCAAATCGGCTACACGGACGCGATCTGGGCCTGGCTGCATGTATTCCTGATCAAGGTGGCGCGCATGTGCGACGCCGCCGCCATGCGCGACGCCGCAGCCTCGCGCAGCGTGCTGCTCTCGCGCCGCTTCAAGAGCCTGCTGGAGAAGCACTTTCGTTCGGTGAACGAAGCATCCGACTATGCGCGCCTCCTGAACGTGACCGAACGGGCTCTGAACGAGGCAACGCGGCAAGCACTCGGCAGCACCGCGCCCAAACTCATTCGGGAACGCGTGATGCTCGAGGCCAAGCGTTTGCTGCTTCACTCGGAAGTGAATGTGGCGGAGATCGCCGCCATGCTGTCTTTCGACGATCCCGCTTATTTCAGCCGCTGTTTTCGCAAGCACACAGGCCGCTCACCGATCGACTACCGGCGCAGCCTCGACAAGCTGCATATCTGATTCGTCGTGCGCCGCCTGAGTGCCGAAATGTCCAACAGTTCACGCGTTTCATCCTAACGCCGTCGCGCAGGCTCTTTTTAGAATCGTCCTGCGCATGACGAACTCAAGGAGACACCGTGTCGAACGCAACGAATCCGATGGCTCTATCCGAGGAACAGATCAGGCTGTTTCGCGAAACGCTAGACAAGACTGCACAGAAAGTCGCCGCCGACGAACTCACGTTCGGCGTCGAATTCCCGCAAGTCACCGGTCCCGACGGGCAATGGGTACGTCTGCCCGCCTCGCTTTCCGCGGGCTATGACGGCGACGCGTGGAGCCACGGCAACTGGTTCTGCGGCTTCTGGGTCGGGCTTCTGCTGACGTCGTATCTGCATACCGGCGAGGCACGGTTCCTCGAATGGGCGCGTGCCCGCATGCTGCTCGTCGGGCAGCGTGCGCAAGATCCGAATACGCACGATATCGGCTTCATATTCGATAGCAGCGCCGTGCCGGGGCATCACATCACCGGCGACGAATGGTTCGCGGACCTGGCGCTCGAAGCCGCCGACAAGCTGCGCGCGCGGCTCGTGACGACTCGCGACGGCGCCTATCTCGCGTCATGGGGACCGCTGTCGGATCCGCGTGGCCGAAGCGCATCGGCGATCGACACCATGGCGAATCTGTCGCTGCTCTACTGGGCCGCGAATCATGCCGACGACGGCAGCTACCGGCAAGCCGCCGATGCGCACGCCGAGATGACCGCCCGCGCCTTCGTGCGCGATGACGACTCCACTTACCACGCCGTCGAATACGACGTGGAAAGCGGCGCGCGCAAACGCGGCTATACGTTTCAGGGCGCCTTCGACGAATCCGCGTGGAGCCGAGGTCAGGCATGGGCGATTTACGGTTACGTCAACTCTGCGCGCGAAACCGGCAAGCGCAAGTACCTCGACCTCGCCGAACGTCTTGCCGATTACTATCTGCGTCGCCTGGAAGGGCGTCAGGTGCCGCCGTGGGACTTCGACGCCCGAGGCCGCGATGCCGAAATCAAGGACACCGCAGCCGCTGCGGTGGTTGCATCGGCGCTGCTCGAGATGGCGCGTCTGCATCCGGATGCGCAGGTCGGCGCAAAGTGGCATCGCCACGGCACCGCAATGCTCGAAGCATTGTGCCGCGAAGAATTCACGAAGGATGGCCAACACGGCTTGCTGCATAACTCGTGCTATTCGAAGCCGCATAACATCGGCGTGGATGGCGCGACCATGTTCGGCGATTTCTTCTTCGTCGAAGCGCTCTGCCGTGCCGTGCATCCGGGCAAGCTGCGGCCGCTCGATGACGCGCGCATTGCGCTTGCCTGAGCTTCACGCGTTCCGCTTCGAAAGGCCGGCATGGGACCATGCCGGCTTCATTGCACTACCGACTCCTTAGGATACCTACTCACCAGCCGACATTAGTAACCGCGAGTCCCTTCAACTGACTCGCATCACTCCGATATGCGTTTGAAGCTCGCGTAGTAATCGTCGGTGTAGTAGCACTCGCTGGTCTGTTTGCGCGGGCCGCCGCACACGATGCGGCGTTGCCCTCGATCCGTCGAGCCTGGCGTGCGGACGGTGTAGGCGTGGTAGTACCCACGCGGCTGCTGCGGCAGCAACGCCGCGCTATTGCGGAAGAGCACGCCGTCATCTCGATACGGGAACGGGCCGCCCGCTTTGATCAGACGCAATGTGTCGGCGGCTTCGCCCGGCAACTGCGCCTTCGCGACGGCAGGCAATGCGCCTCGCTCCTGCGGGCCCGACGCGGCCTGCGCGCCGCTCGCGGCGCCAGCTTGTGCAGGCGCCTGGCTGGCGCTTGCACCGTTTTCCTGGGTTGCGTTCTGCGAGCCGCTCTTGTTGCATCCGCCAAGCACGGCGCTCAAGGCGAACAAGCAGGGGTAGATCCACGCGCGTTTGACCAAGCCGTTGTCTCCGGTTGACCTGCATTCGACGACCGCGAACCGTTCAAGCATATCGCTAGTGGCCGAGTGCAGCAATCGAAGCTATGCAATCTTCGACGCAGACGCGGACGCGATCACTTCATGCCTCCTGTTCCTTCGACATCGCGGGAAAGTAACGCGATACGCTGGCAGAATCGAGGGAAGAAGGTATGAGCAGACGCGGCCTCAATCCTTGCACCGCAGCAATGACTGGAACCGCGCGATAAGCCTCAAAACAAGCGCCATTCGCGCGCAACAACGAACGTTTCAAAGGAGCCGCCCCATGCTGTCGAAAGAAACCAGTTACGAAGCTGCGGTTGAGGGCTTTCACTGGGCCATTCCCGAGCACTACAACATCGGCGTGGACGTATGCGACAAATGGGCGGCCTCGCGTCCCGACGACACGGCTTTGATCCACGAACATCGCGACGGCAGCATCGAACGAATGACCTTCGCGGAATTGCGAAGCCAGAGCAATCGGGCCGCCCACTGCTTTCGTGCGCATGGCATCGTGCAGGGCAGTCGGGTCGCGATCCTGATCGCGCAATCGCCGCAGACGGCCATCGCGCATATCGCTGCTTTCAAGCTCGGCGCGATCTCGGTGCCGTTGTTTGCGCTCTTCGGCGAGGAAGCGCTGGAGTTTCGCCTGCGTGACAGCGGAGCCAGCGTGCTCGTGACCGATGCCGCAGGCGCGCGAAAAATCGCAGGCATTCGCGACCGGTTGCCCGCGCTGCGCACGGTCTTCGTGACAGGCGCGCAGCCCGAAGCGAGCGGCGCAATCGAGAACTTCGACACGGCGCTCGCCGCGCAAACCGACACCTTCGAGCCGGTGGCGACAAGAGCCGATGACCCCGCCGTCATCATCTATACGTCCGGCACTACAGGCAAGCCGAAGGGCGCGTTACATGCGCATCGCGTGTTGCTCGGTCATCTTCCGGGCGTCGAGATGTCGCATGGCGGGTCGATCAGTCAGACCGACACGTTCTGGACGCCCGCGGACTGGGCATGGATCGGCGGCCTGCTCGATGTCCTTCTACCCGCGCTGCACCACGGCGCGACCGTTGTTTCGCATCGCTTCGACAAGTTCAGTGCAAGCGCGGCGTTCGATCTGATGAGCTGTCACCGCGTGACGCACGTATTCCTGCCGCCGACCGCGCTCAAGATGCTGCGTACCGAAAAGGCGCCGCGCGAGCGATGGAACCTGCGGCTCTGCTCCGTCGCAAGCGGAGGCGAATCGCTAGGCACCGAGCTTCTGACATGGGGCCGCGAAGCACTCGGCATCACCATCAACGAGTTCTACGGTCAGACCGAATGCAACATGGTCGTCTCGTCGTGCGGCAACTGGTTTCCGGCCCGGCCCGGCGCAATCGGACGCGCGGCGCCGGGGCATGACGTGCGCGTGGTGAACGACCAAGGCGTCGTGCAGCCGGTCGATGAGATCGGCAACATCGCCATCAAGGCGCCGGACCCCGTCATGTTCCTGGGCTACTGGAACAATCCTGCGGCGACAGCCGAGAAATTTGCGGGCGACTATCTGCTCACGGGCGATCTGGGCTGCATGGACCGCGACGGTTTCATCCACTACGTGGGCCGCAACGACGACGTCATCACGAGCGCGGGCTATCGCATCGGGCCGGGACCGATCGAAGATTGCCTGCTCGGCCATCCCGCTGTTCGGCTGGTGGCCGTCGTAGGCGTACCGGATGCCGAGCGGACCGAGATCGTCAAAGCGTGCGTCGTCCTGAGCGACGGCTTCTCACCGAGCGACGAACTGACTCGCGAACTGCAGGACCATGTGCGCACGCGTCTCGCCGCGCACGAATATCCGCGCTCGATCGAATATCGCGAATCGCTTCCGATGACATCGACCGGAAAGCTCATCAGGCGCGAGCTGAGAGACAGCTAACCGTTCACGCGACGACGGCGCGGTGCATGGGCGCTGCCTCGCGCAGCCGCCTTTGCTTGCGGCGAAAGCCACACCGGTTCCGCGAGGTGCGCAGCGAGAAAATCGGCAAGCGCCGTCACTCTCGCAGGACGCGCCCGTGCCGATGGCGTGACGAAGTACAGGCCGCCCCGGGTCAGGTGCCAGTCGGTCAGAATCGCTTCCAGCCGCCCGTCGGCGAGGTATTCGCCCGCGATGAATTCGGGCAGTTCCGCGATGGCGAGTCCATCGAGCAGAGTCGGCAGCAGCGCATCCGAATTCGTGACGCGCAACGGGCCGACCGGCGTGACCGGTTCCTCGTCGCCCGCGTCGTTCACGAAGCGCCAGACTTCGGTGCCCGCGCGGTAGGCGTACGAGAGGCACGGCCGGCCGATCAGATCGCGCGGATGCGTCGGCCGGCCGAAGCGTTCGAGATACTCCGGCGATGCAACGAGCAACTGCGACACCGCGCACAGCCGCCTTGCCACGAGCGAGGAATCGGGCAACGCGGCGATCCTGAGCGCCGCATCGAAGCCTTGCGCGACGATATCGACCGTCGCATCCGACAAATGCAGGTCCAGCGATATGTCGGGAAAGGTGCGCAGGAAGGTGGGCAGCAATGGCGCGAGCCAGCGCACGCCGAACGACATGGGCACGGCCAGACGAATGAGCCCGCGCGGCTGCACCGACATCTCTCGCGCGGCGTTCTCCGCCTCCTCTGCCTGCCGATAAAGGTCGCCGGCCTTCTCCGCGATCGTGCCGCCGAATTCCGTCAGCGCAAGCTGGCGCGACGTGCGATTGAAAAGCCGTGCGCCGAGCCGCTCCTCCAGCCTCGCCACGCCGCGCGAGACGGTCGCGACCGACACGCCCATCGTCCGCGCCGCCGCCGCGAACGAGCCCTCTTCGGCGACCTTCGCGAACATCGCCAGCCCTTCGAAATCGGGGAGCTTCGTCATTTCATTCCTGCAATGATGGTTTGCAGCCCAGTCTATTTCGAAACGACGCGTGCGTCGATATTCTCCTCACATCGCTTAACGAAAACGGATAGGGAAAACATCATGGCACGCAAACTCGAAGGCAAGATCGCTCTCGTTACCGGCGCAACCAGCGGCATCGGCCTCGCCACCGCCAAGCGCTTCGCCGCGGAAGGCGCTCACGTCTATATCACCGGCCGTCGTCAGGCCGAACTCGACGCGGCAGTCGCCGCGATCGACAACGCCACGGGCGTTCGCGTCGATTCGTCGAAGCTCGACCAGCTCGACGCGCTGTATGAGCAGATTCGCGGCGAGAAAGGCCGGCTCGACGTGCTGTTCGCGAACGCAGGCGGCGGCTCCATGTCGCCGCTCGGCGAGATCACCGAGGAGCACTATCACGACACGTTCGACCGCAATGTGAAGGGCACGCTCTTCACCGTGCAGAAGGCGCTGCCCTTGTTGTCGAAAGGCGCATCGGTGATTCTGGCCGGGTCGACGGCGGCCAGCGAAGGCACGGCGGCATTCAGCGTGTATTCGGCGTCGAAGGCGGCGGTTCGCAACTTCGCCCGCAGCTGGATTCTCGACCTGAAGGATCGCGGCATCCGCGTGAACACCATCAGTCCCGGCGCGACGAAGACGCCCGGCCTCGTCGACCTCGCGGGCCCGGATGCCGCGCAGCAGCAAGGCTTGCTGGACTACCTCGCGTCGCGCATTCCGATGGGCCGCGTCGGCGACCCGAACGAAATCGCTGCCGCTGCGCTCTTCCTCGCTTCGGACGATGCGAGCTTCGTCAACGGCGCCGAACTCTTCGTCGACGGCGGACAGGCGCAAGTGTGAGTGAGTGTGAGTGAGTCTGAGTGAGTGTGAGCGGCATGAAGGCTGCGGCGCGAAAGCGCCGCGGCCTTTTAGTCATTTCCGCTCAACGAGAAAGCCGCGCGATCTCCGGCGGCTAGTGAGTATCGCAGTGTGTGATCGACGGGCGAACGCCGGCATCGCGCATTGAATCCGACGACGCCGGCGCATGACGGCTAATGCCACTTCGCGTTCTTATGACGCCTGCGGCCGACCGCGTCCCATAGCTTTTTGGCCTGCTTCTGCACGGAGCCTGAATGATCCTCGTGATGAGGCTCCGCGTCGCCGGCATGACCGACCGTGACGCCCCGCCTGGCGCGCCTGAACAGTTCGACGATTTTCATCGCGACCTCCTTTCGCGGCAAAGACACCGCGAATAAAGTGTACTCGGCTGCGCATGGCTTTGAAATGCGCGAACGCGCGGTATCGGCCGACCGTGACTTCGAGCCTGAAAGAGCGATGCGCTACTATCACGCAAGGCGTATAACGCTGCGCCTCACGCTCGCGCATGCAGCGCACGATGCTGTCCTTTCACGAACGCCCGTACACATTCAGGGGAAGTCAGTCGATGCGACGTGTCGTCTTCAATCAAAAGGGTGGCGTAGGCAAGTCCACTATCGTCTGTAATCTGGCGGCGATCAGCGCGTCGCGCGGTTTGCGCACGCTCGTCGTCGATCTCGATCCGCAAGGCAACGCGAGCCAGTATCTGCTCGGCGGCGCGGCGCTCGACGCGCATCCTAACCTCGCGAGCTTCTTCGAATCGGCGCTGAGTTACAGCTTTCGCGAGCCCGCGTTCGACTCGTTCATTCATGCGACGCCGTTCGAAAATCTGGATATCGTGCCGTCGCATCCGAGTCTCGACACGCTCCAAAGCAAGCTGGAATCGCGCTACAAGATTTATAAGCTGCGCGACGCGCTCAAGGGCCTGTCGAATTACCACGCCGTGTATATCGACACGCCGCCCGCGCTCAACTTCTTCACGCGCTCGGCGCTGATTGCCGTCGAACGCTGTCTCGTTCCGTTCGATTGCGACGACTTCTCGCGTCGCGCGCTGTATTCGGTGCTGGAGAACGTGCAGGAAATCCGGCACGACCACAATCCCGATCTGAAGGTCGAGGGCATCGTCATCAATCAGTTTCAGCCGCGCGCCAGTCTGCCGCAAAAGCTCGTCGATGAACTTCGCGCCGAAGATCTGCCCGTGCTCGCTTCGCACATTTCGTCGTCGGTGAAAATTCGCGAGAGCCATCAGCACGCGCGGCCGATGATCTACCTCGAACCGCGCCACAAGCTCGCGCAGGAATACGTCGCGCTGCACGACGAACTGAACGGCTGACGCGATACCCCGGCAGCCGCTCGCTCACGCCGTATGCGGCACAGCCCCGGCGTGTTGCGCGGCGACCGTTCCGACATTGCCTGCACCGCTTCCCAAGACCGAGAGCCCGCAAACCTGCTCGGGCGCGACGGGCTTGCTCAATAGATAGCCCTGCACGAAGTCGCATTGCGCGTCGCGCAGGAGCCGCAACTGCGGCGGATATTCCACGCCCTCCGCCGTGGCGGTGACGCCGAGCGCATGCGATAGCTGAATGATGCCGCGCACGATCTTGTGAATGGCGAAATCGCTCTCCAGCCGCGCGATGAACGAGCGGTCGATCTTGAGCGTATCGGGCGAGAAGTCCGCGAGGTAGCGCAAGCTCGAATAGCCGGTTCCGAAATCGTCGATGGCGATGCGCACGCCCAGTTCCTTCAGCGCCCGCAGCGTGCGTTGCGCGAGCTCCGGGTTCTCCATCAATGCGCTTTCGGTCAATTCGAGTTGCAGACTCGACGCCGGCAGCCCGTGCCGTCGCAGCGCGGTGTTGACGACATCGACGATCGCCGCATCGCGCAGCTGACGCGCGGAGACGTTGACCGACACGCCGAGCCCATGGGCGCCGCTTTGGCGCCACTGCGCAAGCTGCCGCAACGCCTCGTCCATCACCCACGCGCCGACCTCGTTAATAAAGCCGCTTTCTTCGAGGATCGGAATGAACACGTCCGGCGGCACGAGCCCATGCGCGGGATGTCGCCAGCGAATCAGCGCCTCGACGCTGCACATTTCGAGCGAATGCGGCTGATAAATCGGCTGATAGTGCAGCACGAACTGGTTGGCGGCGAGCGCAGCGGGCACGTCGCGCTCCAGCCTGAAATCGACGATCCGGCCCGTCGCGACCTGATCGGCGAAGCGGAAGCCGTTGCGCCCGGCTTTCTTGGCCGCATACATCGCAATGTCGGCGCTCGTCAGCAGCGTTTCGTGGTCCGCGCCGTTCTCCGGAAACACGGAAATGCCGATGGACGCCGTGACGAAGGTGCCCGCGGGCGTCGGCTCGCCCGTTCGCCGCAGCGCGCCGAGAATGCTTTTCGCGATGCCGGCGAGATGATCCTTGTCTTGCGCGTCGTCGATCAGCACGGCGAACTCATCGCCGCCGAGCCGCGCGAGGAAAGCGCCCGCCGGCAGCGACGCCTGAATGTCCTCGCTGAGCGACTTGAGCAGCCGGTCGGCCGCCGTATGACCGAGCGTATCGTTGAGCACCTTGAAGCGGTCGAGATCCACGAACATCAGAGCGAAGGTCGCATCCTGCCGGCAGCGTTCCTCGATGCCGCGCACGAGCGCGCCACGGTTGGCGAGGCCGGTGAGCGAATCGGTGTAGGCGAGCCGGTCCAGTTCGACGAGCCGTTCCTGCTCCGCCGTCACGTCCTCCGTCACGCCGATGACGCGCGCGACGTTTCCTGCTGCGTCGAGGATCGGATACGCGGTGCTCTGCACCCAGCGGATCTCGCCGCCGTTCGCGCGGATGCGGTACTGCGTGCGTCCACCGACCGACGTCTCGGCGAGCCGCTGCATCGCCGCCTGAACAAGCGGCCGGTCCTCGGGCAGCACGACGTCGATCCAGGCTTCCGGGCGCTCGCGAAGCGTGGACGCCGCGAGGCCGAACACGGACGCACAGCCCGCGCTGATGTGATGGAAATAGCTGAAGTCCGCGCTATAAGAATAGAAGCAAAGCCCGATATGCGCTTCCATCTCGGACATGAGCGCTTCTTTCGCTCGCAGGTCGGCGGCGAGTTCGGCTTCCTTCGTCACGTCGAGCGATGCGCACAGTACGCCGTAGATGCCCCCGCCGCCCTTTTCGACCGGTATGAGCCGCGATTGCCAGACCTTCGGCTCGCCGGCGGTCGTCGGGCACGTCCCCGTGAACGATGTCCGCGATCCTTGCAGCGCGCCATCGAAGGCGTCGCGCGCCGCCGATGCATCGCTGCCGGTCCAGAAGCCGAGCCAATCCGCGCCGGCGAGTTGTTCGGGGCCCGCCGCGCGCATGAGTTCGGCGCCGTACTCCGAGATCCGGAGCAGGCGGCCATCGGTGTCGAGCAGCTTGAGGCAGTCGCGATTGGCGTCGAGCAGCGCCTTGACGAGCGCGACGGTCGCGTCATGGCGCGCGGTCGCACCGAGCGCGCGCCGCAAGGCGAGCGTGCCGACGGCGACGGCGGCCACCGTGCCGGCGCACATCGCGCCGAGTGCCGAAGCGGACGCGAGCGTCAGATGCACGAGCGCATACGCGCCGACCGCCGCAAGAAGAGGCGCGAAGACGTCACGCCACGAGACGCCCGCGCGCTTCGCGCAGGCGTTCAGGAAGAACGACAGAAAACCCTGGTTCTGGGCAGAACCGTGGCCCGTTCGCGGCGCGCCGGTGGAGCCAGGGGCAGTGTGATGAGACATTGGCGTCACGAAGCGAGGGCTTGAAAGTGCGAGCGGCTGACGAGGCCGCGATAGAGATCATTTAGCTCTTGTTTACGTCTGGGCGCGAAAATGCTTTAGCGCGGTGCACCGCGCTTGTCGCCGGGGCGAGAAGAATTCGAAGCGCCGGGCTTGTGCATCGCGACGAGGGTCTCTATAATGCGCGGCTTCACAGGCTCGTAGCTCAGCTGGTTAGAGCACCACCTTGACATGGTGGGGGTCGTTGGTTCGAGTCCAATCGAGCCTACCAACGCATTCGCTTCAAAGAAAAATCGCCGCGTTCATCGCGGCGATTTTTTTTGTCCTTCGTTCGGCCATTCTGCCGTCAGTCGCAACGCTAGTCCCACATGTTCCGAAACGCCACCGCGGCGATCACGGGCACCGTGAGCACGAGCGGAATCGCGAAGTACGGCACTTCCAGATCCACCTTCCAGCTGTAGATCAGCCAGCCTAAGCCGAGCGCGAGCGTGGCGATCCCGACCAGTGCCGACAGCACATTGAGCGATCGCTTTGACAGGCGCCTGCGAGGCGCTTCCTTACTCGAAGTGGGTTCCATGATTGACGTGCTGCCATAGAGCGCGAGGCGGGTACTTCTGATTTTATACCGTCCGTAGTGACGCGGCGGCGGCGTGGAACCGCCAAGGCGAGCCTTATCCGCCGCAAGGGCCATCACGAAGCGACCGATCGCCCGCGCCCTGCCCGCGCATTGGCTGCCGCCGAATGCCGGCGCGCCGCGCGCTTGCGCATCCAGATGATGAGCCCGGTGGCGCTCAACACCGCCACCGCGATCCCGACCGCGCTGATTGCGATGCGTCCCGCGACGCCGATGATGCGCCCCGAATGCAGCGGAAACTGCGCCTGCATGAAGATGTCGCCCGCAGAGCCGCGCCCCGGAATCGACGAGCCCGCGAGCGTGCCCGTGTGGCCGTTGTAGTAGAGCCATGCGTTGCCGAGTCCGCCGTCGCCGTGGTCCTGTCCCGGCGCGAAGAAGCCGACGCCGTACGCTTGGAGCGTCGGCACGTAGTACAGCGCGCCCATTGGTGCGGCAATGTGCTCGCGCTTCGCGTCGCTCGCGGCGGCGGTCAGAATCTGCTCGCGCGTCGCGGGGGCGCGCCCCGCCGGGCCTGCACGCACGAGCGCAGTGTTTTCGGTGAACGACGGCGAGAGCGTCGAGAACAGCGAGACCACCGGACGCACGACCGGATCGCTCAGATTCATCGAAACGGACGTGAGCGCCACCATCACGAGCAGCGCCCAGATCCATACACCGCCGGAGCGATGCAGATCGAACGTGAGCGCGTATCCGCCGCGCCTGAAACGAAACGCGAGCGACTTGCGCCACGCCTTCACGCTCGGGAACGACAGCGCGAGCGCAATGCCACTATCGAAGAACCACACGATGCCGACGATGCCGAGCAGCCACGTTCCGACATCGAAGCCGCCCACGACCGGCAAATGCAGCGTGTAGTGCAGCTTGTAGAGGAACGGCATCAGGTCGATGCGCGCGAGCGACACCGCGCCCCACATCCTGCGCCCTTGCACCGCGCCCGTCGCGGGATCGACGGCGATCTGGTTGAAGTCGATCGCGTACGGCGCACCGGTCGACGGATTCGTGCGCGGCACGACCATCAGCTGCGCCGTGCGGCCCGGCTCGACGCCGAGCGGCAGATAGGTCACCTGAATGCGCGGATCGGCGGCCTCGACGCGCCGCGCCAGTTCGAGCGGCGCAAGCGGCGCGGCCCGAGTCTGCGCATGGAAGAAGGAGGGGTTGAGCCAGGCGTCGATTTCGTGATCCCACGCGATGATGGCGCCAGTCAACCCCGACACGAACAGAAACAGCGCGGTCGCCACGCCGAACCACCGATGCAGCCGCACGAGCACGCGCCTCATGCGGACGGTGCCTCGGTAACGGAAGAGCGTGCGGCTTCGGCCATATAAGGAGCTTGAGTAAATAGGAATTGTTCGCAATTGTAGCGGCGACCAGATGCGTGAGCAAGCCTTTCACGACACGAGCGCATGACATTCCGCGACACAAGTTGCGCGTGGTTTTTAACAAGGCCGATCGCTACAGTGCGCACATGCCTAACCCACCCACGGCGGAAAACATGGAAGCGGTCGGAAAGTTATCGGTGTATGTGCTCGTCATCGTGCTCGCGGCGTCGATGATCGAAGCAGTCTGGCTGAGCCGCAAACATAAGGGCACCGACAAGGCGTTCGCCTGGCATGAGGTGTGGATCTCGCTCGCCGATCTGATCGGCCGAAAGCTGCTCGCGTTCGTGCCGCTCTCGCTCGCGACGCCGTTCTTCGCGTTCGCGTGGGAGCACCGCATTCACACGGTCACGACCAACACGCCGCTGACCATCTTCCTGCTCTTTATCGGCATGGAGTTCTGCTATTACTGGTACCACCGCGCGTCGCACACGGTGCGCTTCTTCTGGGCGACGCATGCGGTCCATCATTCGCCGAACCAGTTGACGCTTTCATCGGCGTATCGGCTCGGCTGGACCTCGAAGATCACCGGCGCGGCGCTGTTCTTCACGCCGCTCGTGTGGTTCGGCCTCAAGCCGGAAGTGGTGCTCGCCGCGCTGTCGATCAACCTGCTCTATCAGTTCTGGCTGCACGCCACCTGGATTCCGAAGCTCGGCTGGCTGGAATACGTGTTCAACACGCCGTCTGCGCACCGCGTGCACCACGCATCGAACGCGGCGTATCTCGATGCGAACTTCGGAGGCGTGCTCGTCGTCTTCGACCGCCTGTTCGGCACATATGTCGAGGAACGCGCCGATGAGCCGTGCCGCTATGGCCTCACGACGCCGACCACGTCGCGCAATCCGGTCGTTGTTCAGACGGAGCACTGGGTGAGCCTCGCGAAAGACGTGTTTCACGCGAAGAGCGCGACTCAGGCAATCGGCTTTCTGCTTCGCCCGCCCGGCTGGCGTCCTGACGGCGAAGGGGAAACGACCGAAGCATTGCAGAAGCGCGCCAGAAGCGCCGGCAAAGCGATGGAAGCGTCCTGACTCCGCAACGTTGTGAAAGCACGAAGGCGAACGCATGGTTCGCCTCCGTGCCTTGCGCAATCAGAACGTGACGGTCTGATTGATGACTTGCTGGCCGTTCACGGTGATGACAGACGTGGCCGTGCCGGTCTGCGTGCTGGTGCCGCCGGACGGCGGCGTCGAGCCGCCAGCCGGGTAGGTGCCGCCGCTGCCGCCGCCGGTGGTTTTTGCGGCGCCGCCGGCAAGCTGTGCGTGAGCGAGTGCGTCGCGGTCGATTGTGTACATTGTGGTTATCCTCTTTCGATTGAGATGCACCGGTCACCGTGCGCAGGACGCGAGCGATTTCGCGCGTATCGGTTACGCGGAGCCGGTGATTGTCATCATATGTCGGCGGAGGTCTTGCGCGCTTCGTCAAAGGTCCTAATTATATTTTCCGAAAGGCATGCTTTGGCCGAGCAAACACTCGTATGAGCGCAATGGCTGACTCGTAGCACCGTTCGCGGTCCGACATCGGGCAGAAGATGCGTTAGCGTTGCACGTAGAGGCATCCGCTTTGCTCCGGCCTGTCAGCACACTCGATGAAGGAACGACCGCCATGAAACTCCTGCCGATGCTCCCGGCGCTCGCCTGCCTGCTGGCGGGCTGTGCCGCCAGCGGCCCGCCGACTAACGCCGCGCACTTGAGTCCGACACAATGCCGCGACCTCGCTGCGCTTCGGAGCAATGCGCCTCCGAACCGCGCGCGGAACGCAAGCGAACTGACGGCGTTGCGGCAAGCGGGCTACGATCCGTCGAGATGGTACGACCCGTACTATCCGGAGGATCTGCAAGCGGCGCAGCGTCAGGTGGATGCCTGGTTCAAAGCGGACTGCAAGACGAGCGGGCCGCAAGCCGAGTGACGGGGCTCACGTCATCCGGCTGGCGTATGCCAGGAAGAATCGGGGTCCAGCACGAGTTGACGCAGGGGCGCGAGGCGCTTCTCGGCTTCGTCGGCCTGCGCGCGATACGCGGCGGCGTCGAGCGCGGAGCCGGCGCGTTCGGCGAGATCGGCCATCTGGCGCAGCAGCATGATTCTTTCTTCGATGGCGCGCAGCGTGGTCCATAAGCCGCCGTCGATGGCCTCGTCGATTTCCGCAATCAGCGTCTTGATCGAAAACGCGTGGCCGGTGTGACATCTGAACCGGATGATCGCCCCTTCTTCTATCTGCATGAGCACGCCGTTGCAGTCCGGACACGTGTATCGCGAAACGTTGCCGAGCTTCATGAAACTCGCCTCCCCGCCGTCTCCGGTCTCCGAAATCCTGTTCTCGATGGCAGCGTACGTGCGCGCGGACACGCCATGCGCCGGGCTGCCGGCGGGCGTAACGACCGCGCTCACGATCTTGCCGGCCAGTGCGTCCAGGCCACCGACGAAATCCACCTCGACGTGCGCGATCGCGCTTTCCGGCATGGACGGATGCTCGGCTGTCAGCGGGTCCTGCACGAACGCGAGTCCGCCGTGGTCCTTGACCGCCCAGAGTCCGGCGGTGCCGTCGTCGAGCGCGCCGGTCAGGATCACGCCGATCACGCGCTCGCCGTATGCCACCGCCGCCGAGCGGAACAGCACGTCCACGGCCGGGCGCGCGCGGCATTCCTTGGGACCGCGCGTGATCCGCACGCCCTCGTTCGTGAGCATGAGATGCCGGTCCGCGGTCGCCACGAAGACGGTGCCGTTCGCGAGCGGCGCGTTGTCGGTTGCCGCGACGACCCGCAGATTCGTCGTGCGGGCCAGAATGGTGTGCAGCGCGCTTGGTCCGTAAGGCGAAATGTGCATGACGATGAGGAGCGTCGCCGGCAACTGCGCCGGCAGACGGGCGAGCAGCGCGCCGAGCGCGGGCACGCCGCCCGCGGACGCCCCGATGACCACGATGTCCCGCTGAATGCGCGCGTCCATGGTTGTCCCCTGTGACTTGGATCGGCAGCCGTCGCGCCGCGACGAAACGTCGACCGTTATGTCCATTACGCACAGTCTACGCGCTAACGCTGCGCGCCCCCCATCCGGCGTGCGGCAAGCGCTCGCCCAGCGCCTCAGAAAACAGCGCCCGAGGCCTCGCACAACCGTGCATATCCTTAGCGAAAATGATGCGTTCCAGAGCGCCCGGCCGCTGGCTATGATGATCGGTCCGACGGTTCGCACCGTTCACATTGAAGGAGCATCGAACTTGACCCGAACCGAAACATCGCGCCGTCCGCTCGTGGTCGGAATCGGCGGCACGACGCGGCCTGCGTCATCGACAGAACGCGCGCTCGCCTTCGCGCTCAAGGGCGCGCAAGAATCCGGCGCGAGCGTGCAGTTGTTCGGCGGCGCGTTCCTGCATAGCTTGCCGCACTATGCGCCCGAATCGCGCGTACTCACGGACGAGCAGCACGAACTCATCGAAGCCGTGCGCGCCGCCGATGCGCTCGTCATCGCCACGCCGGGCTATCACGGCGGCATTTCGGGGCTGGTCAAGAACGCGCTCGATACGCTAGAAGAACTGCGCTCCGACGAGCGTCCGTATCTCGACGGCCGCGCGGTCGGCAGCATCGTCACCGCGTATGGCTGGCAGGCGGCGGGCACCGTGCTGACATCGCTGCGCTCCATCGTGCATGCGCTGCGCGGCTGGCCGACGCCGTTCGGCGCGGCGGTCAACACGCTGGAGACGCGCTTCGAATCGGCCGATACGTGCTCGGACCCGAAGGTCGTCGCGCAGCTGCGCACGGTCGGTCAGCAGGCCGCGAGTTTCGCGCATGCGTTCGGCGCGCATCGGCCGGACGCATGGCATGTCGTGGAAAACAAGGTGGCGGTGGCGCAGAGCTAGCGCCACGCGGGGACTCAAGCCGGACGCAGCACGCGCGACAACACGCGTTCTTCGAGTTCGGCGAACTCTTTCGCGGTTCGCGAACGCGGCCGCGGCAACGACACCGGCGTATCCAGCGTGATACGCCCCTCTTCGATCAGCACGATGCGATCGCCGAGCGAGACCGCTTCCTGCACGTCATGCGTGACGAGCAGCGCAGTGAAGCCGTGCTCGCGCCGCAACCGCTCGATCAAGCCCTGCATCTCGATGCGCGTCAACGCGTCGAGCGCGCCGAGCGGTTCATCGAGCAACAGCAGGTCCGGGCGATGCACCAGCGCGCGCGCCAGCGCCACGCGCTGCCGCTGACCGCCCGAGAGTCGCGTCGGCCACTCCTTCTCGCGCTCGGACAGACCCACTTCGGCCAGCGTCGCGCGGGCTTCTTCGCGCCGATTGCGTCCGCCATGCCTGCTATGCGGCAGCCCGATCATCACGTTGTCGAGCACGCTTTTCCACGGCAAGAGCCGCGCATCCTGAAACATGATGCGAACCTGCAACTCGCCGCCGGGCGTCGCGGCATGGCGCTCGACCACGCCGCCCGACGCTTCGTCGAGACCTGCAATGAGCCGCAGCAAGGTGGATTTGCCGCAGCCGCTGCGACCAACGATCGACACGAAACTGCCGCGCTCGATCGAGAAGTCGAGGTCAGCCAGCACGCGACGCTCGCCGAAGCGCTTCTCGACGCCACGCAGCGACACGGCGACATCGCGGCTCGCAGGCGTTCTGGCGAGCGGCTCCGCGGCGCGCGATGCGGGCCGTCGAAGATCCAGGGTATCGAGAGAGATCAGAGTCACGGCTGCGCCTCGTTTTGATAAGCGGGATGCCAGCGCAGGCTTGCGCGTTCGATGGCGCGCGCTGCCATGTCCGCGAGCTTGCCGAGCGCTGCGTAGAGCAGAATGCCGAGCACGACCACGTCCGTTTGCATGAATTCGCGCGCGTTCATCGTCATGTAGCCGATGCCCGATTGCGCCGAGATGGTCTCCGCCACGATCAGCATCACCCACATCAGGCCGAGCGCGAAGCGCACGCCGACGAGAATGGACGGCAGCGCGCCGGGCAAGATCACATGTCGATACAGCGCGAAGCCCGAGAGGCCATAGCTGCGAGACATCTCGATCAGATCGCGGTCCACGGAACGAATGCCGTGATACGTGTTCACGTACACCGGGAAGAACACGCCGAGCGAGACGAGCACGAGCTTCGCCTCTTCACCGATGCCGAACCACAGAATCAGCAGCGGGATCATCGCGAGCGCGGGGATGTTGCGGATCATCTGCACGGTCGAATCGAGCAGGATCTCGGCGGGCCGAAAGAGTCCCGTCGCGAGCCCGAGCACGAAGCCGATGCCGCCGCCGACCGCGAAACCGGCGAACGCACGCCACGCGCTGATTCTCACGTCGGCCCACAGTTCGCCCGACTGCCACACGGACCACGCGGCCTTCGCGACCGCGAGCGGTTCGGGCAACACGCGCGCGGACAGGCCGCCCGAGCGCGCGGCGGCTTCCCACGCAAGCAGGATCAGCAACGGGACGATCCACGGCAAGACGCGCACGCCGGCGCGTCGCAGCGTTTGGTTTCGCTTCATCGCGGCTCTCACCCCTGCGCGGCCTTCGGCAACTCCGACGTGCCGATCACTTCGCCGAACGGCCCCGACAGCGGCCCTGACGCGGACGCCTTTTGCGCGCGCGGCAGCAGCGGAAACACGAGCTCCGCGAAGCGGTACGACTCCTCCAGATGCGGGTAACCGGACAGAATGAACGTCTCGATCCCGAGTTCGGCGTATTGCTTCATCAGCCCGGCGACCTGCTGCGGATTGCCGACGAGCGCCGTTCCCGCGCCGCCGCGCACCAGCCCGACGCCCGCCCACAGATGCGGATAGACCTCGAGCTTGTCGCGCTTGCCGCCATGCAGCGCGGCCATGCGCCGCTGCCCTTCGGAGTCCATCTTCGAGAACTGGGCCTGCGCGCGCTGAATGGTCTCGTCGTCGAGCTTGCTGATGAGTTTGTCCGCATCGGCCCAGGCTTCGGCTTCCGTTTCGCGCACGATCACATGCAGCCGAATGCCGAAGCGAATGCTGCGCCCTTCCGCCTCGGCACGGCGGCGAATGTCGGCGAGTTTCTTCTCGACTTCGGCTGGCGGCTCGCCCCACGTCAGATAGGTGTCGATATGCTTCGCCGCGATCTCGTGCGCCGCCGCCGACGATCCGCCGAACCACAGCGGTGGATGCGGCCGCTGCACAGGCGGATACAGCACCTTGCCGCCTTCGGTGCGCAGATGCTTGCCCGCGAAGTCGAAGCTGCCCTTCTCGTGCGAGCTTTCCAGCAGCCCGCGCCAGATGCTCAGAAATTCGTCGGTGATTTCGTAGCGCGTGTCGTGGCTTTCGAAGACGCCGTCGCCCGCGAGTTCGTTCGGATCGCCGCCTGTCACGACGTTGATGAGCAGGCGCCCGTTCGAAAGCCTGTCGAACGTGGACGCCATGCGCGCGGAGAGTCCCGGCGAACTGAGGCCCGGCCGGATCGCGACCAGGAACTTGAGGCGGCGCGTCGCGGGAATGAGGCTCGATGCGACCACCCACGCGTCCTCGCACGAGCGGCCCGTCGGCAGCAGCACGCCTTCGTAGCCGAGCGTGTCGGCGGCGACGGCGATCTGGCGGAAGTAGTCGTAGTCGGCGGCACGCGCGCCTTGCGACGTGCCCAGATAGCGGCTGTCGCCGTGAGTCGGAATGAACCAGAAGACATTCATGCTTGGGCGTTTCTCGTAGAGATTAATTCGTTAGTACGGCGAACGATCTTACGCGACGTTCCAGCGCGCCTCGGTCACGTCGAGCTTCTTCGGGATCAGCCGGAGATTCGTGAACGTATCGGCGATCTGCTGCTGATACGCGAGCGTCGCGGGCGATATGGCTTCGATGCCGTACGCGGTGCGCTGCAACGCGTGCTCGATCGTCGCGGTGTCCAGCCCGACGAGCGGCGACAGTTGCGCCGCCACCGCTGGTACGTTGTCGCGCGCCCAGCGATCGACATGATCCAGTTCTTCCAGCACTGCGCGCACGATTTGCGGCTGGCCGGCGGCGAACTTGCGCGTCGCGACGTAGTACTGGATGTTGCGCACGAGCCCGGTGCCGTCTACGAGTTGACGCGCGTTTGCCTGGCGTTCGATGGCGGCGAGATACGGGTCCCAGATCACCCACGCATCGACGCTGCCCTGTACGAAGGCCGCGCGCGCATCGGCGGGCGCGAGATAGACCGGCTGAACGTCCGCGTACGAAAGCCCCGCCTTCTTGAGGGCCTCGACGAAGAGGTAATGCACATTCGAGCCCTTGTTCAACGCGATTTTCTTGCCGCGCAGTTGCGCGACCGAGCGGATGTTCGAATCTTTCGGCACGACGATGGCCTCGGCGCGCGGCGCGGGCGGCTCGCTGCCGACATAGACGAAATCGACGCCTGCTGCCTGCGCGAAGATGGGCGGCGTCTCGCCGACGGTGCCGATATCGACGGCCCCGGCATTGAGTCCTTCGAGCAGTTGCGGCCCCGCCGGAAACTCGAGCCATTGCACCGTGACGCCTTGCGGCCCGAGGCGCTTCTCCAGCGTGCCGCGCGCTCTCAGAACAACCAGGTTGCCGTATTTCTGATAGCCGATTCGCAGGGTCTTGCCGGCATCGTCGGCGCGCACGGCATTCGGTGCAAGCGCGCTCGCGCCCAGCGCGGCGAGTGTGAAGAGCGCGCGTCTGCGAGTCGACGACGGCGGCGCGTTTTCATGTGACATTCGTGGTTCCTCGGGCGATGAGCGATGGCATCGTCGATGCCGCATTCCCGGTCATCGTAACAACGCTCGCCGCGCGGCCTAAGCGAGAAATCGTGATAAGCATTGCAGCCTGCGCGCGCAATATGCATAGCGTTCGATATTGTTTGCGGCGACGTATGCGCGCCCCTAGCATCACGTCTCTTTCCACTGACGACGTCGCTTCCATGAAGACTTTCACGCCATTCAAATCCGCTCTTTTCTCGGTTCTGCTCGCATGGGGCGTCGCAGGGTTGCAGCCGGTTCAGGCCGCCGGCCAGACGGTTCGCGTCGGCATCATGTCGGGCGAGGACGAGGATGTCTGGCGCACGGTCGCGGCCAACGCAGCGAAGCACGGCATCACGGTGAAGGTCACGACCTTCTCCGATTACACTCAGCCCAACGAGGCGCTCGCGCAACATGATCTCGACGCGAACTCGTTTCAGCACAAGCCGTATCTCGACGCGCAGATTCAGGCACGCCACTATGCGATCGTGCCTGTCGGCTTCACGTATGTGCAGCCCATCGGGCTATATTCGCGCAAGGTGAAGTCCGTCGCGGATCTGCCGCAGAACGCGGCGATCGGCGTCCCCAACGATCCGAGCAACGAAGGCCGCGCGCTTCTGCTGTTGCAGGCGAACGGCGTCATCAAGCTGCGCGATAACGTCGGTCTCTTGCCGACCGCTCGCGACATTGCGGAGAACCCGAAGCACGTGCAGATCAAGGAACTCGATGCGGGCATCGTCGGGCGCGCCATCGGCGATCTGGATGCCGCCGTCGTCAACACCGACTGGGCGATCAAAGCGGGCATTCAGATTCCGCAGGAGCGCATTGCGCAGGAGAAAGTGCCGGGCAATCCGTATCGCAACTTCATTGCGGCCAACGCGAAGGACGCTCAGGCGCCGTGGGCGAAAACGCTCGTCGAGAGTTATCAGCAGGCGAACGTCGCATCGACCATTCTCGCGGTGTATCACGGGGCGACCCTGCCGGCATGGGAGGGCGCGCCGCAACATTGATCGCATGCGCGGCCGCGTCACAGCGGCCGCGTTAATCGGGGCCGGCACGGACGTTGCGAGGGTAAAGGTTCGTCCAAGCAAAAAGCGACGCAGCATTTCGTGCGTCACCGTGCCTATGGCTTCGCCATCATTATTCGAAGAAATATTCAACACCGCCCCTGTCGGCAGCTACCTGCTCTCTCCTACGCCCGAGGCTATCGTTCTCGCGGTCAACGATGCCTTCCTGAAGGTCTCGACGCTGCGTCGCGAAGACATGGTGGGCAAGAGTCTCTTTGAGATCTTTCCTCATAACGAATCCGATCCGAACGATACGGGGGTCGAGGCGTTGCGCCAATCCATTGCGCGAGCGAGAGAAAGCGGCCGCGCCGATCACATGCCGCTCCAGCGCTTTCCGCTGTGGGTCAGCGCCGAAGACGGCAGCATGCGCTATGAAGAGCGCTTCTGGAGCGCGGTCAATACGCCGATCTTCAACGCGGAAGGCTCGCTGATCTGCGTCTCGCACACGACCACGGACGTCACGGCCGCGCATCTGACACAAAGAGCGCTGGCCGCAAGCGAACAACGGTTCCGCACTCTTTTCGACGCGATCAATCAGGGCTTCTGCGTCGTGGAGATGGCGTTCGATGATCGAGGCGAACCCGTCGACTACCGCTTTCTTGCAACGAATCCCGCATTCGAAGCGCAGACGAGCGTCACGAACGCGGTGGGCAGGAACATGTCGGAACTGGTGCCCGGCCACGACCGCCATTTCTTCGACATCTACGGCTCGGTCGCGAAGAACGGCGTGCCGATCCACGTTCAGGTAAAGGCGTCGAAGCTGGACCGCTGGTTCGACATCTATGCGTTCCGTCCTGACGCGTCGATGCCCAATCAGGTCGGCGTGCTCTTCTCCAACATCACGGAGCAGCGCAAGAGCGAAGAGCGTCTTCTCGCGAGCGAGCAAAGCGCGCGCGCCGCGGCGCGCGAGGCGCTGGACGCCACGCGCCGCCTCGACGCCGTGCTCGAAGCGGCGCCTATCGGCATCGTCGTCTGCGATCAGCACGGCGGCATCGAGCGCGTGAACCGCTCTTTCGTGCAGCTATGGGGACAAGCGCATCCGCGCCCCGCGACCATCGACGATTTCGAACAATGGAAAGGACGCTGGGCCGATCATTCCGACAAGCACGGGCAGATGCTGAATGCGCATGACTGGACGATTGCCCGCGTGCTCAAGGGCATCGGACCGACGACGGACATCGTGTCGATCGAGAGCTTCGACGATCCACCGAACCGGCGCACGCTACTGAGCACCGGCGCGCCGATCCGCGACGAGCATGGCGCCGTGGTCGGCGCGGTCGTCGCGCAACTCGACATCACGGACCGCATCAACGCAGAAGAAGAACTGCGTCTTGCAGACAAGCGCAAGGACGAGTTCCTCGCGATGCTGTCCCATGAACTGCGCAATCCGCTTTCGCCGATTGCGAGCGCCGCGCAACTGATGCGCGCCGCGCCCAACGACGCGCGGCGCGTCAGCAAATCGTGCGAGATCATCTCGCGGCAAGTGAAGCATATGACCGGTTTGATCGACGATCTGCTCGACGTGTCGCGCGTGACGCAAGGGCTCATCAAGCTCGACATGGAAGTGCTCGACGCCAACCGCATAGCGGCTGACGCCATCGAGCAGGTCAGGCCGATCATCGAGCGGAAAAGGCATCGGCTCTCGCTGCTCACGCCGTCTTCCGCTGCGCTGGTGCGCGCCGACGAAAAGCGGCTGACGCAGATCTTCGTCAACCTGCTCAACAACGCCGCGAAATACACGCCCGAGAAAGGCGATATTCAGTTCTCCGTCGCGGTCGAAGGCAAGTTCATCAAGGTGACGGTCACGGACAACGGCATCGGCATGACGCCCGACATTGCGGCACACGCGTTCGATCTCTTCACGCAAGCCGAGCGCAGTTCCGACCGCACGCAAGGAGGGCTCGGCATAGGGCTGGCACTGGTTCGAAGCCTCGTCGCGCTGCATGGCGGCACGGTCAGGGCGTATAGCGCCGGACCCGGCAAGGGGAGCACGTTCGTCGTGTGTCTTCCTCATGCCGAGATGATGAAGACGCCAAGAAAACCCGAACCCGACGACACGCGGGAAGCGCCCTTCCTAACGCGGCTGCGAGTGCTGATCGTCGATGACAATATCGACGCCTCCGAGACGCTCGCCATGTTGATGGAGACGCTCGGCAATGAGGTGCGCGTGGCCGCGAACGGCATCACCGCCTTGCACGAAACCGAGCAGTGGATACCGCACGTGTGTCTTCTCGATATCGGCTTGCCGGATATGGACGGCTATCAGTTGGCATCCCTTTTGAGAAAGCAGCCGCGCACGGCCGATGCCGTTCTCGTGGCCGTGACCGGATACGGCTTGCAACAGGATAGAGACAAGGCGCTGTCGGCCGGGTTCGATCACCACTTCGTCAAACCGCTCGACGTGGGCAAGCTGTTCTCGCTGCTCGGCGAAATCGCGTCGCGGCAGCGGCAGGAGTGAGGGTTTACGGCGGCCCGGGAAGTCTCCGCGCAGCGAGCGCACCCGGCGGCACCCGTTAGAATGAACCGTACTCTCCGCGTTCATGCTCCAAAAGCGCCCTTCATGCAAGTAGCTCCCCCGCCCGACGACGAAAGCGAACGCCTGCGCGTTTTGCAAAGCCTGCACATTCTGGACACGCCCGCCGAAGAAGCATTCGATCGCGTCACACGCGTGCTGGCGCGCGTACTCGGCGTGCCGATCGCGCTCGTGTCGCTCGTCGACGCGCATCGGCAATGGTTCAAGTCGCGGCTCGGCATCGAAGCGTGCGAAACATCGCGTAATGTCTCGTTCTGCTCGCACGCGCTGCACGAAGCGGACATGCTCGTGGTCGAGGATGCGCGCAACGATCCGCGTTTTGCCGATAACCCGTTCGTCGCGGGTCCGCCGTGCGTGCGGTTTTACGCGGGCGTGCCGCTGCGTTCGAGCGACGGCCACGCCATCGGCACAGTCTGCGCGATTGATACGGTGCCGCGCGTGCTGTCGCCCGAAGATGCCGCGGTCATGCGCGACCTTGCCGCCATCGTCGAGCGCGAACTGCTGTCGCGCGAAAGCACGTATTCGGCGCGCGTGCTGCATCACGCGGACACGCAGGCCATTCGCCTCTCGGAAACGCGATTCCGCACGATCTTCGAACAGACGCCGATGGGCGCTGCGGTCGTGGCGCCGGACGGGCGCTTCATCGACGTGAATGCGCGGCTCTGCGAAATGCTCGGCTACAGCGCCGATGAACTGGTGGCGCTGACGTTCCAGCAGATCACATTCGTCGAAGATCTCGAAAGCGATCTGCAGAATCTGCGTCAACTGCTCGCGGGACACATCCCGACCTACGCGATGGAAAAGCGATACGTGCGCAGCGACGGTCTGCACCTGTGGGTTCAGCTCCACGTCGCGCTCGTGCGGCAGGCCAATGGCGAGCCGCTTCATTTCATCGCGATCGTCGAGGACATCGAGGCGCGCAAGGCAAACGAGCGGCTGCAGCGCGAGCATCGCGCGGCACTGGAAGAGCAAGTGAACGAGCGCACGGCCGAACTGCGCGCGACCAACATGCGGCTGCGCGGCGAAGTGGCGCGGCGCGAGACGATCGAAGCGACGCTGCGCACGCAGAACGAGCATCTTCAGGCGGTCATCAACAATGCGCAGGACGCATATGTCGCAATCGACCGCGAAGGCAATATCACCGAGTGGAACGACGCGGCCGAGCATATGTTCGGCTGGGCCCGGCACGAGGTCATGGGCCTGCCGATGGCCGAGACCATCGTTCCGCCCGCGTGGCGCGCCGCTCACGACGCAGGCATGCGCCGCTTCGTCCGAACCGGCGTGGCCACGATCCTTTCGAAAGCAACGGAAGTGACCGCACAGCGTCGCTCGGGCGAGTTCTTTCCGGCCGAGTTGCGTATCTCGACCGCCGCGACGCCGGACGGCGAGACGCTCTTCGCGTTCATCACCGACGTCAGCGAGCGCAAGCGCGTGGAGGCGGAGATCATCGAGAGCCGGGAAGCGATTCAAAAAGTCACGGATAGCTTGCCCGTGATGATCGCCTATGTCGACCGGGAGCTGCGCTATCAGTTTAACAACGACGGCTACCGGCGGCTGCTCGGGCGCGACACGGCGTCCATGCGCGGCAAGCCGGTCGAATCGGCGATGCCGGCTGGCATGTATCGAACGCTCACGCCCTCCTTTCGGCGCGCGCTTGCGGGCGAACGGCTGCAACACGATGATGTGGAGGATCACGAGGCCAGTCCGCGCACGTGGAGCGTGTCGCTCGTGCCCGACATGCGCGGGCGCGAAGTGATCGGTTTCTACATGATGGCGCAGGACGTGACGTCCCGCAGGCAGGCCGAGCGCCAGCTACGCGCGCAAGCCATGCGCGACGCGCTCACCGGCCTGCCGAACCGGCGTGCGTTGCTGCTGCACCTCACGCAGAACATCGCGTCCGACAGCGCCACGCGGCAGGCGCTCGCGGTGTTCTTTCTCGACCTCGACGAGTTCAAGCCGGTGAACGACGCATACGGTCACGAAGCGGGCGACGAGTTGTTGCGGCTCGTCGGCGCTCGGCTCACGGAGACGGTACGGCATAGCGATTTCACGAGCCGTCTGGCGGGCGACGAGTTCGTGATCGTCAGTCACGGCGTGGCGGATGAAGCCACCGCAGCGCGCATCGCCGATGCCATTTGCAGCGCCATGAACCGGCCGTTCACGCTGGCAGGTATGGAGGTGAGGATCGCGACGAGCGTGGGCGTCGTCGTCTGCAATGCGCGGGCGCGAACGACGCCGGATGCGCTCCTCGCCGCCGCCGACAGCGCCATGTACGAGGCGAAGCGCGAAGGCAGAAACCGTTACCGGCTGGGGGCGCGCATCGTGGAATAACGGGTGAAGGCGCGTTAGTTGAGTGAACCGTCCAGCGCCCCGGCGGTCCGGCCGCGCGTGGCGGCGCCGAACCATGTTTGTCCGACGCGATATTCGGCGATAGCGCCGAGCGCGAGCACGGCCGAGCCTAGTTCGAGCAGATGCGCCGGAGACATCGCGCTCGACAGCCACCAGAACGCGAGCAGCGAACCCATGCGCATGACGAGCATCACGAGATCTCGCGCGACGATGCGGTCGACGAGTTCGCCGCGTATGTCGAGCGCGCGCTGGTTCAGCACATGTTCGCTCGCGTTGAGGAACGGGCCCGCCGCCGCGCGAAGAATCGAATGCGCGACGAACAGCGCAGGAAGCCACGCGCTGAACCCGAGCAGCACGAACGAAATGGCGACCGCGAGGCACGACCAGCCGAGCCAGCCCGCGCGGTTATGCACGCCGCGGCTCTTGCGCGTCATGTAGAGCGCGACTGCGCCCGCCAGTCCCGCGACGGTGGACACCCAGCCGAGGTCACTGGCCGAACCGAGCGACATGGCCGCGCCGACCGACCCCACCGCGCCGCCGACCCCGAGCAGCCCCGACTCGACGAAAAAGAGCGGCAAACACGCGCGGAATTCCGGTTGCGCAATGACGCCAAGCGGGTTCGTCGCGGGGACCATCGGCGCTTCGGACACATGGCGGCCGAGCGCAAGACCGGCGATGACGCACACGACGCCATACGCCACGTACAGCACATGACTGCTGTTGTCCGTCTTCGCGAGGCAGAGCGTGGCGATGAGCGTCGCGATGATGCCGCCCGCGACGGCGAGCGCGCCGGAGCGCGAGGCGTAGCTATCGCGTTCGGTGTCGGTCAGCACGCTCATTTCGAGCCAGTAACGCGCGCTCCACGTGAGTCCGAGAAAGAAGCCGTACACGGCTGCCATCACCGGAATGGAGTCGCCGCCACAGAGAAGCAGCGCGCCGGGCACGAGAAAACTGAGGCGCATCAGCCGCCGCCCGGTGAGTCCCAGGCGCGGGCCGAGCAAATAGACGAAGAGCGCTGCGCCGCTCGCGTCGCACAGCATATAGGCGGTAAAACGAAACATGGCGTCGGTGTCATCGACACCGACGACGAAATAACCGATAAATCCGGCGAGCGTCCCGATTGCTCCTTGCAGGGAGACAAAAAGGAGCATTTCCTGCTCGTGCTTCGACATGATCTTGCGTTGGATGATCGATGTCCGGCACCGCGCATTGCAGTGTCGAACTGGCACCGGGCCAGACAGTGATGCTCGGTGCATCGTCGCTGTTCGAGGCGACGATTCGATCGTCCTCGGTAAGGAATGCCGATTTCACTTCCATCGCGATGGCCATACCCGGAAATTCCATCGCGGCGAAAGTGTAGTGTTAATCGACACTTACCTGCAAGACAAAACCAGCCTAAAAACCACGGTAAAACATACCTTCCCAACCGTTGCAAGAATCAGACGGCAGCGACCTCGGCTTGACTCCTGAATCCCTCCGCCGTGGCGATGCGCTCGACGAGGCTCAACGCCTGAGCCACCACTTGATCCATGTTGTAGTAGCGGTAGCTTCCGAGCCGGCCCGCAAAGACGACTTCGGGATGCGCCTCCGCGAGCGCCTCGTAGCGTTTGAACAACTCCGCATTCGCGGGCCGCGGAATCGGGTAATAAGGGTCGCCTTCGTCGCTCGGATACTCGTACGTGATGCTCGTTTTCGAGTGCTGTTGGCCCGTCAGATATTTGTACTCCGTGATGCGCGTGAACGGCACTTTCTCGGCCGGATAGTTCACCACCGCGAGCGATTGAAAGTGCTCCTGATCCAGCGTTTCGTGCCGGAATGCGAGCGAACGATAAGGCAGTTTCCCGAGACAGTGGTCGAAGTACTCGTCGATGGGGCCGGTATAAACGAGCTTGCGATAAGTCACCTCTTCGCGGACCTCGCGATAGTCGGTATTGAGCATGACCTTGATATTCGGATGCGCCAGCATCTTCTGGAACATGCGTGTATATCCTTCAAGCGGCATGCACTGATACTCGTCGTTGAAGTAGCCGTCGTCGGCCGTCGTGCGCACCGGCACGCGCGAAGTTACCGAGCGATCCAGTTCCGACGGGTCCATGCCCCATTGCTTGCGGGTGTATCCGCGAAAGAACTTCTCGTACAGTTCGCGCCCGATCTTGCTCACGACGACATCTTCAGATGTCCTTATTTCTGCAAGAGGCTCGGCGCGCGCCGCGAGAAACGCTTCCGCCTGCTGCGGCGAAAGGTCGAGCGAATAGAGGCGATTGAGCGTAGTCAGATTGATCGGCACCGGCACGAGCATGCCGTCGACGGATGCGAGCACGCGATGCCGGTACGGTCGCCATGCCGTGAAACGCGACAGATAGTCCAATACGCGCCGCGCGTTCGTGTGAAAGATGTGCGGCCCGTAACGGTGAATCAGAATGCCGTCCGCGTTGTATTCGTCATAGGCATTGCCTGCGATATGCGGGCGCCGGTCGATGAGCAGCACGCGCTGGCCGTACTCGCTCGCGAGCCGCTCGGCCATCACGCTGCCCGCGAAACCCGCGCCGACGATCAGATAATCGAAGCCTTTGCGTTGCTGTGCGCGCGCATCGGGCTGTGACGGATGATCGCTCGAGCCGGAATTGGAAGATCCGTTTGCTGTCGTTTCTACGATGCGCATTTTTTCACCTCGGCGAGCATTGCGGCACACGTGTTGTCCCACGAAGTTCCGGCCAGCACCGCTTCGACGCGGCCGATGAATGCTGCGCGGTCCCGTCCGTCGTCGAGCGCGCTTTCGATGGCACGCTCGAACGAAACCGCATCGCCGGCGATGCGGACCACGCCGCTCTCGCCATAGCGCGACACCACATCGGCAATCGGCGTCGATACCACGGGGCGGCCTGCGGCGAGATATTCGGGCGTCTTCGTCGGGCTGATAAAGCGCGTGGCCTCGTTGATCGCGAAAGGCATCAGCGCGACGTCCCAGCCGGCGAGATAGCGCGGCAGATCGTCGTAGGACTTCTGGCCGAGGTAATGAATGTTCGGTGCGTGCGGCAGATCGGCGGGCCCGATCTTCGCCACGGGGCCGAGCATGACGAACTGCCAGTCCGGCCTCGCGGCGGCGACCGCGCCGATCAGCGCGGCGTCGAAGCGCTCGTCGAGCACGCCGTAGAAGCCGAGACGCGGGCGCGGTATCGGCGTTTGATCGTCAGGCTCCGACAGCGGCTCGCGCGCCTTCGCGAAGTGCGCGACATCGACACTGCTCGGAAACGCATGCACGTTATGGTGAAAACGCCGCTTCGACTCATAGAGGCTCTGGCCGCCCGTGAAGACGACATCCGCGTGGCGCATGAGCCGCGTTTCGCGCTCCGTGAGCTGCGGCGGCGCATTCTTGAATGCGGAGAGCTCGTCCATGCAGTCATACACGATGAGCCTTGCATCGAGATGATCGGTAAAAGCGAGCGTCATCGGCGAGTAGTACCAGAGACCGAGATCCCATGTGCCTGTGTCCGCCAGATACGCGTCGAGCAGCGCGCGTTGCGCGCGCTCGTCCTCTTCCTGCGTGAAGCCGGAAGGAAGGCATGGCGTCAGCACTCGAATGCCTTCATTAGTAGTACGAACGTCGAGAGACGGCGCGGCATCGTCCGTTCGTCGAGGCTCTTCGAAGAAGAGCACTTCTGCCTGCTTCGCAATGCGCGAGAGCAAGTGCTGCGGTCGCTGATAAACGAAGTTCCAGCGAAGGTGCGAGAGGCATAGGAACGTCCGCGGCAGGCCTGAGCGCGCGATGGAGATGCGCGGGCGAGCGTGCGTCGACGGGCTGTCTGCGGACCCGGCCGCGCTGGCGGCTGCGGGTTCTGATCGGGCTTGAGTCTCGCGCAAGGGAGTGCCTCCGGAAGTCGCTGCCGGACGGAAATCCGCCCGGACATTCATCCATTGCGTCGGTGAGTCCGAAGCTCGGCTGCTTTCGCCTCGCGTTGAAGCCGGGTGACGCTACGCATCGCGCACGCGGCGGCCCGCACGCAGAGTCCGGCAAGGCACTCATGCGCGTGTCGTCGCGCTTGCTGACAAATCTGCGACATAAGCGGCAATCGTTGTTCCAGCGCGAGCGTGCTCGGGGCAAACACTGATCGCGCAGGGCGACGGCATACCGAGTGCTTGACTGCGTCGGGGAACGCTCTCACGTCGTACTAATTTTCAGGATGCTGGATATGGATGATCGGCTGGTGCTGTGGGGAGGACTGGAATGCACGGTCAACCGGGTGCGGGACACCTTCTTCAGTCAATTGGACCGTAACGGTCACGCGACGCGGGAGGACGATCTTCAGCGCTTCGCCTCGCTCGGCATACGGGCGCTGCGCTATCCGGTGCTGTGGGAAAGAACGGCGCCGTCGAGCATCGACGAAGCCGACTGGTCATGGCTCGATGCGCGCTTGCCCACGCTTCGCGCATTGGGCGTCGAGCCGATAGCGGGCCTCCTGCATCACGGAAGCGGGCCGCTGCCCGGCGGACTGCTCGACCCGCACTTTGCGCAAAGGCTCGCGGAATTCGCACGAGCGGTCGCTGAGCGTTATCCGTGGCTTTCGTACTACACGCCGGTCAACGAGCCGAACACCACCGCGCGATTCAGCGGGCTTTACGGCGTGTGGCATCCGCACGGCACGAGTGACCGGACCTATCTCGAAGCGCTGATCAATCAATGCAAGGCGACGGTGCATGCGATGCGCGAAGTGCGCAAGGTCAACCCGCACGCGAAGCTCGTGCAAACCGACGATCTAGGCAAGACGCAAGGCACGCCGGCCATGGCCGGGCTCGTCAACTTTTACAACGAGCGGCGCTGGCTTTCGTGGGATCTGCTGTGCGGAAAGGTGACGCCGCAACATGCGCTGTGGCGATACTTCATGGATGCGGGCGTCGCGGAAGAAGATGTTCTATGGTTCGTCGACAATCCGTGTCCGCCCGATATCGTCGGCATCAACTACTACATCACGAGCGAACGCTGGCTCGATCACCGCACGCATCAGTATCCGCAAGCGTACCGGTGCGAATGGTACGGCCAGCGCCTCGCCGACATCGAAGCGGCGCGCGCCCTCGCGCATCCGCCGCAGGGCATACGGACCGTGATCGATGAAGCGTGGCAGCGGTATCGCCTGCCGCTCGCAGTCACGGAAGCGCACATCGACTCGACGCGTCAGGACCAGTTGCGCTGGCTGCACGAAATATGGACCGCCGCGAGCGAAGCACGCGAACAAGGCGCTGACGTGCGCGCCGTGACGGTGTGGGCGCTGCTCGGCTCTTACGACTGGAACTGCCTCGTCACGGAGGAGCGCGGCTACTACGAATCGGGCGCATTCGACGTGCGCGGACACGAGCCGCGCGAAACAGCCGTTGCCGCTTTGATGCGCGATCTCGCGGCGGGCCGTCCACACGATCATCCCGTTCTGCATGGCACAGGATGGTGGCGCCGTCCGGGGCGCTTTCTCTGCGAGCCGGTCGTGCTGGACGCATCCGGCACGCTGGCCGCACCGGCGCGCCAAAGTCATCTGACGCACTCGCCTGCTCCGATTCTCATCGTCGGCGACGGCGCGCTGGCGCAACTTTTCGCAACCACCTGCGCCCAGCGCGACCTGCGATACGCCGCCGTGTCGGCAGATGATGTGCTCGGCAACGATGCGATCGGCACGTTCGAGCCTTGGGCCGTCGTCAACGCAATCGATTCTCCATATGGCGATGAAGCCGGGCGCAGTCCGGGCGATCGTCTTCGCACGATGACGACGACAGCCGCCGCGCTGGCCGACGCTTGCGCCGCAGCGGAGATCGAGTATCTCGTCTTCTCGTCCGATCGCGTGTTCGACGGCCGCGCGACGCAGCCGTATGTCGAAACCGACGACGTGAGCCCGCTCGATCGTCTCGGCCGTTGCATGGTCGAGACCGAACGGGAGGTGTTGAGGCGTTTGCCGGAGGCGCTCGTCGTTCGCACGGGTCCTGTCTTCGGTCTATGGGACTGCGAAGACTTTCTCGCCCCGACTTTGCACGCCCTCGCTCAAGACCGCGCGTTCGTCGCCGCAAAGGATGTGACGATATCGCCGACCTATGCGCCCGACCTCGTGCACGCGTGCCTCGATTTGTTGATCGACCGCGAGTCGGGCATCGTGCATCTGAGCAGTCGCGGCGCCCTGACCTGCTTCGAATTCGCGGTTCAGTCGGTAAGCCTCGCCGGTCTCGATACGAGCCTCATCGAGCCGCGCAACGTCGAGTCGATGCGTCCGCGAGCGCCGCAGCCGCTCTATCGCGCGCTTGCGAGCCGAAGGGCGGCCGTGTTGCCGACGCTTCAGGATGCACTGCGACGCTGCATCGAGCATTGGCAGGCGCATGTGTGCGAGCGCGAGCCGGGGCTCGCCATGCAGACGAGAAGCGACGCCTAGCGGTGCATGTCAACGCGCGTACTGCGACGCGATCGCCAGCAAGATGCCGACGAACTCGTCCATTGCTTGCGAAGTCGTCTCGTCTTTTCGCGTGATGACGCTGTAGTTCGACATGGTGCGCCGTATCGGCACACTGAGATAACCGAGCAGGCCGTGCTTCACGTACTTGTCCATCGCGGCCTGCGGCTGAAGCGAAATCATGTCGGTGGCTTGCAGCAACTCCAGCGTCGAAAAAATGGAAGGCGTTTCGACGATGCCCACCGGCGCGACCATGCCGGCCGCCGCGAATGTCTCTTCGAACAGCTGCCGCATAGCGGTGCCTTGCGGATACAGAATCCACGGCCATTGCCCGAGGCTCGTCATCTCTACGCGCCGCTCTTTCAACAACGGATGATGCTGCCCGACCACCGCACGCACCGGTTCCGCCAATAGATCCACCACATGAAAAAGCGCTTCGTGCCGCGCTTCGGTCGGGCGTCCGACCATGACATCGATGCGTCTTTCTTCGAGCCATGCCGCGAGCTGATCGCTACTCTGCTCCACCAGCTTGATGATGAGCCGCGGGCGTCGGCGCTGTATCTCCTTGATCGCCGCAGTAACGAGTTGCGCGGCCGAAGCGGGAATGAACCCGACCGTGAGATGGCCATAGCCGCCGTTCTTCAGCGTCGCGAACTCGCCCGAAAACTTGCCGAGGTTCGAGAGCGTCGTGCTGGCATAGCGCACGGAGAGCGTGCCGAGATCGGTCGGCCGCATTTCGCGCGGCAGGCGTTCGAAGAGCGGCGCATCGAACATCGCTTCCAGGTCGCTCAGGATCTTCGTCGCGGCCGGTTGCGTGATGTGCATCTGTTCGGCCGCGATGCGCAGGTTGCGCGTGCGCCCCAGCAGTTCGAGCAACTGGAGATGCCTGAAGCGCAGCTTCGTCAGCACCTGGGCAGCGGAGAGCGTGGAATCTTGCGACATAGGGTAAACGTGCGCCGACTCATAACCGAATGGAATTGATTCTACTCAATTCGCGATTGGACGCTTATCGAAAGCGCATCGGAAAATTTGGGGCTCTTCTCAGTGCATGAACCCTTACCCTGACCGAACCCATCACGATGAACACACCAGTCCGATACTCCGCCGATGAACTTCAGGCCTTCGCCCGGCATCTGCTCACGAAAGCCGGCATGGAAGACGTGAAAGCGCACGCCGTGGCGCGCACGCTCGTCGACGGCGACCTGATGGGACACGACACGCATGGCCTCGCGTTGCTGCCCGGTTATATCCGCGAGATCGAGAACGGCGCGATGACGTGCGCCGGCGAACCGGAGGTCGTGTCGGACCGCGGCGCCAGCGTGTTGTGGGATGGCCGGCGTCTTCCCGGCCCGTGGCTCGTTCTGAGCGGCATCGAAACGCTCGCGCCGAGAGCGAAGGAATATGGCAGCGCGACGCTCGTGATCCGGCGCAGCCACCACATCGCCTGTCTTGCGAGTTATCTGGAGAAAGCCACGGCGGACGGATTCATGATCGTGCTCGCGAGTTCCGATCCGGCGGTGCGAAGCGTCGCGCCTCACGGCGGCACGCGCTCGGTGTTCACACCGAATCCGATCGCAGCGGGCATTCCCACATCGGGCACGCCGTTTCTGATCGACATCTCGGCATCCACGGTCACGAACGGCATGACCGCGCGCCGCCATAAAGCGGGCGAGCTGTTCGACGAAGCCTGCTTTCTCGATGCAGAAGGACACCCGAGCCGCGATCCCGCCGTACTCTCAGCCGAGCCGCCGGGGTCCATTCTTCCGGTCGGCGGCATGACGTGGGGGCATAAGGGCTTCGGGCTGGCGCTTATGATCGAGGCGTTGACGGGCGGTCTCGCCGGTCACGGCCGTGCCGATCCGCCGGATGGCTGGGGCGCGACCGTGTTTCTGTCGCTGTACGATCCCGCGGCCTTCGGCGGTCCCGCTGCGTTCGCGCGGCAAATGGACTGGATCGGCGACGCTTGCAGGGAGAATCCGCCGCGCCCGGGAACGTCGAGCGTGCGGATGCCGGGCGATCGCGGATTGAGCTTGAAGCGCGACCAGTTGCGCGACGGCGTGGTGCTGCATCCGACCATCGCGCCGGCGCTGGAAGCCTGCGCCGTGCGCTATGAAATTGCGTTTCCCGCCGCGCTCGCCGGCTAACGTATCGACGAGAGCGGGCGGCGGCGCGGCGGTTTGTTGTCGGTTGGTGTTATGTGCGCTCGTCGAGCGCGGCCGGCGGAATCGGGCCGCGCACGAGCACCCAATAGCCGATCACCGCGACGGCCGCCACGCCAGCCCCGACGAAAAGCGCGGGCTGGAACGAGTGCGACTGCTGCACGATGAAACCCGTCACCACCGGCGCGAGCGCGCCGCCGAAGTAGCCGCCGAAGTTCTGCATCGCGCCGATCGACGCCGTGCAGTTCGCCGGCGCGGCCACCGAAGCCGTCGCCCAGGCCGCGCTGCTCGACACGTACAGCAACAGCATCGAGATGGAGATGAACACGACTGCGAGCGTCGCGCTGTGCGTGAGGCCGGTCAGCACCGTGAACACGGCGACACCGAGGAGCGAAGCCGCCATCGGGTATTTGCGGCTATTGACCGCCGATACGCCGCGCCGGGCGAGCACGTCGCAGATCTTGCCGCCGGAGAGCGAGCCGATCACGCCGAAGAGATAAGGCACCGCCGCCACCCATCCGGACTTCGAGATGGTCAGATGGAACTCCATCTGCAGATACGTCGGCAGCCACGCGTTGTAGAGCCACAAGACGTAGATCGTGCCGAAGAAGCCGAGCAGCATGCCCCACGTCGTGCCGAATTCGAAGAGGCGCCGCCATTCGCGCCACGTCGGACGGCTCTGCACTTCGCCATCGACATCCGTGAGGTAGGCGCGCTCGCGTTGCGTCAGCTCGACCTGACGCGGGTCGCGATGCACGGCGTAAAAGCACAGCGCCACGACGAGGCCGGCAATGCCCATGATGCCGAACATCCATCGCCATCCGACGGCCAACATCACGACCGTCAGCAAGGGCGCGGAAATCGCGGTGCCGAGCGTGGACGAACTGTTCCAGATGCCGGTTGCGGCGCCCCGCTCCTTCTTGCCGAACCAGTCGCGCACGACCTTCGCGCTCGTCGGAAACTGCGGCGCCTCGCCGATGCCGAGCACCATGCGCGCGGCGAAGAACTGGCCGAAGCTCGTCACCACGCCGCCGAAGGCTTGCGCCACCGACCACGTCGCGAGACTGACGGCCAGCATGATGCGCGCGCCGAAGCGGTCGACGAGCGCCCCGGCCGGCAGTTGCGCGAACGCATACGCCCACAGGAACGCCGAAAGCAGCAGGCCCATTTCGGCGACCGACAGCCCGAGGTCGTGGCGGATCAGCGGATTCGCGATGGACAGCGTGGCGCGGTCGATATAGTTGATGATGCCGCTCAAGAGAAGCAAACCCAGCGCGGTACGCTGAATTCGCCGGACTCGCGGCGAAGCGCGGTCGTCGGACGCGACGAACTGCGCGCCGCCCGCGTCCGATTCCGGCACGCGCGGCGCAGTGGAGGATTGCTCCATGGGGTATGTCTCCTGGATATTTGTTTTGTCGGCGAGGCCGGGTGTCGATTCCGACGCGCGCAAGGCGGCATTGGACTGAGGCACGATAAGTCGGCGTCCGTCAGAAATCCAATCACAATTCCTCGGGAACCGATTCCATTTGTTTATCGCACGCTAGGGGCAAACCCGCGCACGACCGGGCGTCTGCGGGCGTTTGCGCCGTTACAACGGTCGCAGGCGTACGACGAATTACCGGACCGGTGCCGCTCGTCTAGCGTATCATTGCCGCGCCTCCCTCCTATTCCCCACCAGAAAAACTTCATGCATCCGCCTAAATTGGCCGGTACGCCGCTCGACGCGTATCACGTCTGCGCGTTCTTCAACAGCCGCGACGAAGAGTACGCAACGCTCAATCCCTTCTTCAAGGAGGCGGTGGAAAATGGCGAAAAGGTCATGCATATCATCGATCCCGCTTTGATCGCCGACCATCGCGCGCGGCTCACGGCATCGGGCATCGATGCGGCGCACTGCGAAGCGTGCGGCCAGCTCGAACTCGTGCCCTGGGGCAATGCGTATCTGAATGACGAAGGCGTGTTCGACAAAGACCGGATGCTGGCCGCCGTCGAGCATCTGACGGGGACCGGCCGCGACGCGGGATTCTCGCGTCTGCGCATCATGGGGAACATGGACTGGATATTCCAGGACATCGAAACTGCGCCCAAGCTGATCGAATACGAAGCCCAGGTCAACGAGGTGCTCGCTCGCAACCGCCAGCCCGCCATCTGCGTGTACGACATGGCGAAGCTCTCGGGCGCGATGCTGATGGACCTGCTGCGCACGCACCCGATGACGCTCATCAACGGCGTGGTGCAGGAGAATCCCTTCTTCACGCCGCCTTCGGAGATGATTCGCGAACTCAAACGGCGTCGGTCCGCCGAATCCGCGCCGGGCGAGGAGCCGGCCGTTAGCTCCGGCGCCTCTCTGGAAGAGCATGACCGCTGACGCGGCTATCGAGGCGCTGTCGCGGGAAGCCGCCGAGCGCAGCCTGCGCGATCTCATGGGTCTGCTGGCGCTGCCCGCGCTATGGGCGGGGCGAGACGGCCGCACGGTCATCGCACTGATGACAGAGGCCGTCGAGCGAATCGTGCGTCTGGATATTTGCTACGCGCACGTGCCGCTGCTTCCGGACGCCCCTCCCTTCGATAGCCTGCGTCTGTCCGAAGCGCAAGCCACCGCCGATACGCGCCTCGCCTGGGAGCCGGCTATCGAAGCGTGGCGGAGCATGCCCATCAGCCCGCGAGCCGTGCTTCAGGCGACGCCGGCCGGCGCGCAACGGCTCGTGCGCATGAGCATGGGCTACACGGCCGCACAGGGCAGCGTCTGGTTCGGCTCGGCGGACCCCTCGTTTCCCACCGTCGCGGATCTCGCGTTTCTCCGCGCGGCGACCTCGCTCGCCGCCACCGGTTTGCAGGCCGCGCGGGCCGCTCACGAGCGGGAGACGGCAAGCCGCGCAAAAGACGAATTTCTCGCCATGCTCGGTCACGAACTGCGCAATCCGCTCGCGCCGATCACGACCGCGCTCGGCCTCATTCGCAAACATCGTGGCGGCGCCTCGGACAAGTATCACGAGATCATCGAGCGGCAGGTGTCGCATCTGTCGCGGCTCGTCGAAGACCTGCTCGACGTGAGCCGCATCACGCGCGGGTCCATCGAGCTGCATCTGGAACCCGTGCGAATCGGGTCGGTGCTGACGCGGGCGATCGAGGCCGCGAGTCCGCTCATCGAGCAGCGCGGCCAAACCTTGTCGCTCTCCGTGAGAGACGACGGCGCATTGATCTCCGCGGACCTCACGCGGCTCACGCAGGTCTTCGGCAATCTGCTGAACAACGCGGCCAAATATACCGATGCAGGCGGCGCCATCCGCGTCGAAGCCGTGACGCGTGCGACGGAGATCGTCGTGTCCGTATCCGATAACGGCGCCGGCATCAGCGACGAACTGATGCCCCGCCTCTTCACCATCTTCGAGCAGGGACGAACCACCATCGACCGCGCGAAAGGCGGATTGGGGATTGGCCTTGCGCTCGTGAAGAATCTCGTCGAGCTGCATGGCGGCACCGTGACCGCGACGAGCGAAGGGCCGGGCAAGGGGTCCACCTTCGTCGTGACGCTGCCGACCGCACCGCATGCGCTCGCGCCGGTGGACGCATTGCCGTACTGGCATTCGCTTCCCGACGGAAACGGCGTGCGCGTGTTGCTCGTCGACGACAACGAGGACGGTCTTCTCGCGATGGAAGCGTTCCTTACCGAACTCGGATTCGACGTCGCGACGGCGAGCCTGCCGGAAACGGCACTGCGAGTCGCGGCGGACTTTCGCCCGGAGTTCGCCGTGCTCGATATCGGCTTGCCGGGCATGGACGGCTATGAGCTCGCCAGGACGCTGCAACGGCAACACGGGGCTCACGCGCCCCGGCTCTTCGCGTTGACCGGCTATGGCCAGCCAGAAGACCGCAAGCGCTCGGCGGACGCCGGCTTCGAGCGTCACTTCGTGAAGCCGGTGCCGCTCATGGATCTCGCAGAGGCGCTGCGCGTGATCGAGTGACGCACTCGCGGCCCGTTACGCTTCGTTTTCGGGGAAATCCGCGCCCACCGTCGTCTTTTCCCACGTGTCGAAGTCGCGCTTGAGCATGTCGAGCTTCTTGCGCGCCAGTTCCAGCGCGGTCTTGCCGAGCAGCAGACGCAGCGGCGGTGTATCCGCAGTCGCGGCTTCGATGATGGCGTGCGCCGCGCGCACCGGATCGCCCGCCTGATTGCCGCTGCGAGCCGCCGTCTGCTTGCGGCGCTCGCCCGCGGTCGCCGCATAGTCGGCGATCTCGGTCGCCGAGGACTTGATCGACGGCCCCGCCCAGTTGGTTCTGAACGGGCCCGGCTCGACAATCATCACGTCGATGCCGAGCGGCTTCAATTCCGTCGCGAGCGATTCGGATATGCCTTCCACCGCGTACTTGGTGCCGTGGTAGTAGCCTGTCGCGGCGAAGCTGGCAAGTCCGCCGATGGACGATACGTTAATCACGATGCCGCTCTTCTGCGCGCGCATGACGGGCAGCACCGCCTTGGTCATATCGACGAGACCGAACACGTTGGTTTCGAACATGTCGCGCACTACGTCGTCTTCGCCTTCTTCGATCGCCGCAAGGTAGCCGTAACCCGCGTTATTCACGAGAGCATCGATGCGGCCGAAGCGTTGCATCGTCTGCTCGACGGCGTTCTTGATCTGTTCGCGGTTCTGTACGTCGAGCGGCAGGACGATCGCGCGGTCTTCGTGTCCCTCGACGATGTCCTGCACCTTCGACGGATCGCGGGCCGTCACGACCGCGCGCCAGCCGCGTTCGAGCACCGCGTTCGCCAATTCACGGCCGAAGCCCGTTGAACAGCCGGTAATCAGCCAGACGGGATTGTCCCGGTTCATCATGTCCAGACTCCTTTCAGATGGAAAGTTTCGATGGAAGCGCTGGTGACGCCAGCAGAAGAGTCGAATTCATTCTAGCGGCGGTCGCCGTTTGTCGCAGGGATCGTGCCGGGCGGGGAACGTTAATTGTCGCTCCATAGTTAGTAGTGCTATTTATATTTTGCCAATCGATTGCGAACATCGAACCGGAACAAAGTCGTCGATGGATGTATCCTCGACAGGTTGAGCTTACGGCTTCGAGCTGAGGCCGCCGTGCATGCTGCACGCGGCTTTCGCTAGAATGAATTGAATCCCCTATTTTTGCCATTGCAGGAGGCGAGCGTGTCAGGTTTACTCCCCGATGTGGACCCCGATGGACTTCTCGAATATTCAGTCGTTTTCACCGACCGGTCACTCAATCATATGTCGCAGCGCTTCCAGGGCGTCATGCGCGACATCTCGGCCTTGCTCAAGAAGGTCTATCACGCGCATTCGGCCATCGTGGTTCCCGGCAGCGGGACCTTCGGCATGGAAGCCGTCGCTCGTCAATTCGCGACGAACAACAAGTGTCTCGTCATTCGCAACGGCTGGTTCAGTTACCGCTGGACGCAGATCTTCGACATGGGCAGCATTCCGTCCGAGTCCGTCGTGCTGAAGGCGCGTCCGGTACAGCAAGGCAGGCAGGTGCCGTATGCGCCGCCTCCGTTGGATGAAGTCGTCGCGGCCATCGCCGAGCACAAGCCCGATCTGGTCTTTGCCCCGCATGTCGAAACGGCATCGGGCGTGATGCTTCCGGACAGCTACTTGCGCGCCGTATCGGACGCGGTGCATGCGGTCGGAGGCATGTTCGTGCTCGATTGCATCGCATCCGGCACCGTGTGGGTCGATATGCAGGCGAGCGGCATCGACGTCCTTCTGAGCGCTCCGCAGAAAGGATGGAGCGCTTCGCCCTGCTGCGCGCTCGTGATGCTCAGTCCCCTCGCCCGCGAACGGATCGAAGCGACGACGAGCACCAGCTTCGCCTGCGACCTGCTCAAATGGCTGCAGATCATGGAAGCCTACGAAAAAGGTGGCTTCGCCTATCACGCGACGATGCCCACGGACAGTCTCGAAACGCTGCGCGATGCGATGAAGGAAGCGGATTCCTACGGCTTCGACAAGGTACGGACGGAGCAACTCGAACTGGGCCGACGCGTGCGCGCGCTCTTGGCCGAGAAGGGCTTCAAAAGCGTGGCGCCGGAGGGTTTCGAGGCTCCGGGAGTTGTCGTCAGCTACACGGACGACGACGGCATCCGCTCCGGCAAGAAGTTCGCCGATGCGGGCTTGCAAGTGGCGGCCGGCGTTCCGCTCAAGTGCGACGAGCCCGACGATTTCAAGACCTTCCGCATCGGGCTATTCGGTCTCGACAAACTGCATGATGTCGATGCTGCGGTGGCCCGAGTGGCCCGCGCATTGGAGCAGATCGTCTGATCCATGATTGACGTATTGGCGGCGAACTCACGATGCTTCATGAGTTCGCCGCTTGCTTTCTCGACTAAACCTACGCGCCCTGCATCTCACACCACCTTGGGCGGCGTCTCGAACGTGTGATACGGAGCGGGGCTCGGCACCGTCCATTCGAGGCCCTGCGCTCCATCCCAGGGCGACTCGGCGACGGGCCGGGTACTACTGCTTCGCATATAGGTTGGCAACGCGACGAAGAACAGGAAATAGACCTGCGCCAGTCCGAACGCGAACGCACCGATGGTCGCGATCTGATTGAAGTCGGTGAATTGCGCCGGATAATCCGCATAGCGACGCGGCATGCCGGCCAGCCCGAGAAAGTGCATGGGAAAGAAGGTCACGTTGAAAGAGATCATCGTGACCCAGAAATGAATCTTTCCTCGTGTCTCGTTGTAAAGACGGCCGGTCCATTTGCTCGACCAGTAATACCACCCTGCAAAGAGCGCGAATAACGACCCCGCAACCAATACATAGTGAAAGTGCGCGACCACGTAATACGTGCCGTGCAGCGGAATGTCGAGCGGTGCCATGGACAGAATCACACCGGTAAAGCCGCCGATCGTAAAAACGAAAATGAATCCGATGGCGAAAAGCATCGGCGTCTCGAACGTAAGCGCGCCGCGCCACATGGTGGCGGTCCAGTTGAACACCTTCACGCCTGTGGGCACGGCGATGATCATCGTCGCGTACATGAAGAACAACTGACCGGACACCGGCATGCCTGTCGTGAACATGTGATGCGCCCAGACGAGAAACGACAGCACCGCAATGGACGACCCCGCGTAGACCATCGAGCTATAGCCGAAGAGCGGCTTGCGCGAGAACGCCGGCACGACTTGCGAGATGATGCCGAACGCCGGCAGGATCATGATGTACACCTCCGGATGCCCGAAGAACCAGAACAAGTGGATGTACATGACAGGATCGCCGCCGCCTGCTGCATTGAAGAACGTGGTCCCGAAGTGCCGGTCGAACAGCACCATCGTGATGACACCCGCGAGCACCGGCATCACCGCGATCAGCAGGTAGGCCGTGATGAGCCACATCCATGCGAAAAGCGGCATCTTCATGATCGTCATGCCCGGCGCGCGCATGTTGAGGATCGTCACGATGATGTTGATCGCGCCCATGATCGACGATGCGCCCATGATGTGAATCGCGAAGATGGTCAGGTCCATGCCCGCGCTCTGTTGCACCGACAACGGCGCATACATGGTCCATCCCGCCTGCATCGCGCCGCCCGGCAAAAAGTACTGCCCGATGAGCAACACCGCCGCCACCGGCAGCAGCCAGAACGAGAAGTTGTTCATGCGGGCGAAGGCCATGTCGCTTGCGCCGATCTGCAGCGGAATCATCCAGTTCGCGAAGCCGACGAACGCGGGCATGATCGCGCCGAAGATCATCACGAGACCGTGTGAGCTGACCAGTTGATTGAAGAACTCGGGCCGGAAAAATTGCAAGCCGGGCTGAAAGAGTTCGGCGCGAATGGCGAGCGCCATTGTTCCGCCCACCAGAAACATGATGAACGAGAAGGCAAGGTAGAGCGTGCCGATGTCCTTGTGGTTCGTCGTGAACAACCATCGCCGCAGGCCGTGAGGGACGTGGTGCGAGTCGGAATGCGGGATTGCGGGGTCTGCGATCGAGTGATGGATGTCGGTCATGGCGCTCTCCAGTGGCGCTGAGAGAGAGCATTCGTCATGCCGTTGTATCGCCATTTCAAGCGGTGCATGGGACTAACGATTGCTTTGCAATGCCGACATGGCGACATCTCGTGGAGCGCGTATGGCCGACATCCAGTCCTCGCGACAATGGCTTCTTTACCGCCGTTCGTCGTGCAGCCCGGCGTCGTTCGCTATCGCGTGCGCGGGCCTTTCTGTCATTCCGGTTGCGTTTGCTTCGACCATGCATGCGTTGAACGGATGCGTTCTCTTTTACGCTGCCGCGCTCGTTCACGCTTGCGCGATCTGGTGCTGCTTCTTCGTGTATGCGCGGCATGCCGTTGACGGCGAACTCGTTACCTTGCAGGACGATGTTCTCGTCGTCGAATCGATATACGGCAGGCGCAAGTGCACCCATCAATTCAACACGCGGTGGGTGACGTTGCTTGTCGCGCAGAACGGCGCAGGCGTACGACTGTTCGTTCGCAGCGCGGGCGAGACCGTGGAATTAGGCCGCTACGCAACGCAGGGCCACCGCTTGCAATTTGCGTCGGAGTTTCAGCGCATCGCGCGATGCGAACGCTATGCGCTTCCGTGAGCAGAGAACGCGCACGGCTCATGCGTGTAGCCACCTGAAAAGCGGCCACACGCCTCACGACGCCACGTCATTCGCCTTTCACGGACGCCGCGCCGTCTTCGTTACTGCCGCCTTCCCGACGCTGCACGCCGGCACCTTCCGTCCCGCCTATCGTGTCTTCCTTGCTGGACAATTCGACGAGCCCTTCTTCCTCGGTGATATCCGAGGTCTCGACGGCTCTCGGATTGCCGGGTCCCGACGGGCTATTCGCGTGTCTGGCCATGACTGACTCCGTTTGGTTGATGGCAGGGCCGCCGCCTGGCAAAGCGCCCTCCTTCCTATTTCAAGTGGTATCGCACAGGCTATCGGATTGCGTGCAATGCCTATGCCCAGGCTATGGCGATCACCGCCTCTCGACGGGCATGGCGCATGCGGCGCTATCGCTCTCAACCAACGGAGCGTGACCATGAGCGAGCAGACTTCTGGAGAGCAAAACAAGCAGCCAAGCGAGACGGAGCGCGAACGGGCTCGCGAGGAACGGCAGCAGACGGAAGTGGACGGCGCTTCCGATAGAAGCGGAAGCGGCAACACGCTTGGCGATGGCAGCAGCAATAAGCAGGGAGCAGCATAGTCGGTCGCAGCGTCGCGTCTGCGGTAGAGAGTCGATAAACGCGTCTCTTACTGCGTCTTTGCAGCGTCGCTACCCGCGCAAGTGTCTACGCCTTCCAGCCCTTGCGCGCGCTTCTTCGCTGCAAGCCGTGCCTGCGCGAGTTGCAAGTTTCGCGGGTAGTAGAAATCTTCTTGCCATGGCTGATAGCCGACGCTTTCCAGTTCCCGAAGTTCGCATTGCGCCCGCGCGCGAGTCATCGGTACTTGCTGCGTGGACGTTTGCGCAAATGCGGCCACGGGCACCGCGATACACAAGCCACCAGCAAACCGCAGAAAAACAGCACTGAATCGATTCATCGGACCGCTCCAGAACGAATCCTTGCTTCGAGCAATCGCCGCGCCGCACTGGCGTTGCCGGGTACGAACGTTGCGCGCCCCAACGGTCTGCGCGCATGCGCGTCCTTCACTTGTTCAGAGACAGGGAAACGAACCATGCCTCATATGTGCGATGTATGCGGCGCCCGGCCGGCGACCGTTCGATTGGCGGTCCTGCGCGATGGCCGCCGGCACGTCCTGAATGTTTGCGACTTTCACTATGCGCAGTTGACGCGACATCAACGCGCCTTATCCCCTTTCGAAGCGCTCTTCATGAGCGATAACCCCGGCCAACCCGAAACAGCGGCGCAGCGCGTATCGCCCGAGCGCGAGACCAGCGCCGAAGGCGTCGGCATCGAGCGCTATCTAAGCGACAGCGCGAAAGAAATGCTCATGCGAGCGGCCGAGCGCGCCGTGCAATTCGGACGTCCGGAAGTCGATACCGAGCACCTGCTGTACGAGCTTGCGGACAATGCCGTGGTGCAGTCGATGCTGAAGAACATCGGCATCGACGCGAACGAAGTGCGCCGCTTCATCGACGCCAACGTGCAACGCCGCGAAGGCGTACCGCCGCCCGCAAGCGGCGCCATCGGCGTGTCGCCTCGCCTGAAGAGCGCGCTGGACCGCGCATTCGTGGCCTCACGTCAGTTGCGGCACAGCTACATCGGGCCTGAACACTTGTTGATCGGCCTGTCCGAAGTTCCGGACAGTTTCGCCGGGCAACTGCTCGGCAAGATGAGCGTCGACGCGCAGGCGCTGCGGCGGCTGACGACGCAAACGGTCGGCGCGGGCGCGCCGCCCAACAAAGACGGCCCGCCTTCCCGCACGCCGAACCTCGACAAGTTCAGCCGCGACCTGACCGCGCTCGCACGCGAAGGCCATCTCGATCCCGTGATCGGCAGGGCAAGCGAGATCGAAACCATGGTGGAAGTTCTCGCCCGTCGGCGCAAGAACAATCCGGTGCTCATCGGCGAGCCGGGCGTCGGCAAGACCGCAGTCGTCGAAGGTCTCGCGCAACGCATGATCGGCGGCGATGTGCCCGAGTCGGTGCGCGACAAGCGACTCATCGAGCTGAATGTGAACTCGATGGTCGCGGGCGCCAAGTATCGCGGCGAGTTCGAAGAACGCGTGAAGCAGGTCATCGACGAGATCACGGCCAACCGAGAGACGCTGCTGCTTTTCGTGGACGAGGTGCATACGATCGTCGGCGCGGGACAGGGCGGCGGCGAAGGCGGACTCGATATCGCGAACGTGTTCAAGCCCGCGATGGCGCGCGGTGAACTGAACCTGATCGGCGCGACGACGCTTGCCGAGTATCAGAAGCACATCGAGAAAGACGCAGCGCTTGAACGACGCTTTCAACCCGTGCTGATTCCCGAGCCGAGCGTCGCGCAGACCATCAACATTCTTCGCGGCTTGCGCGACCGGCTCGAAGCGCATCACAAGGTGACGATTCAGGACGACGCGATTGTCGCCGCAGCCGAGTTGTCGGATCGCTATATCAGCGGGCGCTTTTTGCCGGACAAGGCGATCGATCTCGTCGATCAGGCAGCGGCGCGCGTGAATCTTTCGGCCACGTCGCGGCCCGCGGCCATTCTCGAACTCGAGTCCGAACTCGCGCAACTGCGCCGCGAACAGGACTACGCGGCGTCGCGCAAGCAATACGACCGCGCGCACGCGCTGGATGCCGAGATCGCCGGCAAGCAGAAAGCCTTTAACGATGCGACGGACGAATGGAAGAAGCGCATCGGCACGAACACGTCGAACGTGACGGTGACGCAGATCGCCGAGATCGTCGCGACGCTCACGGGCATTCCTGTCACTCAGTTGACCGAGCAGGAGCGCGAGCGGCTGCTGAACATGGAGGCGCGCCTGCACGAACGCGTGATCGGACAGGAGGAAGCCGTGCGCGCGGTAAGCGATGCAGTGCGCCGCGCGCGAACGGGCCTTCAAGGACGCAACCGGCCGATCGCGGTCTTTCTCTTTCTCGGCTCGACGGGCGTGGGCAAGACCGAACTCGCGAAGGCATTGGCGGAAGTCGTGTTCGGCGATGAAGACGCCATGCTGCGTGTCGACATGAGCGAGTACATGGAGCGTCACGCCGTGTCGCGGCTGATCGGTTCGCCGCCCGGCTACGTGGGCTATGAAGAAGGCGGGCAACTGACCGAGCGCGTGCGCCGGCGTCCGTATAGCGTGATTCTTCTCGACGAGATAGAGAAGGCGCACGCCGATGTCTATAACGTGCTGCTGCAAGTCTTCGACGACGGACGCCTCACGGATGGCAAAGGACGGGTGGTCGATTTCAGCAACACGTTGATCATCGCGACCAGCAACCTCGCGTCGGACGTGATCGCGGGACAAAGGCGCGCGACCCTCGGCTTCACGAGTTCGGACAGCGACGCGGACGATTCCGTGAGAAGCGGCGTGATGAACGTGCTGCGTCAGCATTTCCGGCCCGAGTTCCTGAACCGCATCGACGACATCATCTTGTTCAAGTCGCTCGGACGCGAGGAAATCCGGCAGATCGTGCAATTGCAACTGGAGCACGTCAGGCGCATGGCGCACAGTCAGGACATCGATCTGGAGTTCGACGGATCGGTCGTCGAATACCTTGGAGAAGCCGGATACCGGCCGGAATTCGGCGCGCGGGAATTGCGCCGGCAGATTCGTCAACTCATCGAAAACGAACTGGCGAAAGAGATGCTCAAGGGCGATATCGTCGAAGGCGCGCGCGTGCGATGCGTGTACGATCGGGAAGCACGGCGCATTGTTTTCGATGCGGAGCGTAAAACCGCCGCCGATCTCGGTGCACCGCCTACGCCGTGAGTGAGTTTGATGTGGGTGAGCGCGGTAGTCGGCGGCGATAGCGGGGCCTCGCTCACCCATGCATCGTCACGCCAACGATACGAAGCCCGCTTCAGGGCCGCTTGCCTTATGGGCCGAATTCCTCGCGCTCTATGCGGGCTTGCCCGTCTTCATCCTAATCACGCGACGAACCGCCGTGCTCCTCGCCGTAATTTGGCTCGCGCCTCTTTTCATTCACTACTTCGAGCGGCGTAGAAGACGGTCGGTGTATGAGAACGACTGGAACTGGCGCGGCTTTCGGGCGGGACTTAGGGCCGTGGTTCTGCGCTTCGCCGTCCTTTCGTGTCTCGTCGTTTTGGCCGTGTGGCACTTCTCGCCACATGCGTTGCTGTCATTGCCGCGCGAGCATCCCGGTATGTGGCTCCTCGTGATACTGCTCTACCCGGTGTTGTCTGTGTGGCCACAGGAACTGATCTTCCGCAGCTTCCTCCTGCACCGCTATAAGCCGCTATTCGGCGCGAATCGAGGCTATATCGCCGCGTCCGCCCTGGCTTTCGGCTATGCGCATCTGATCTTCCTGAACTGGGTCGCGCCCGCGATGACGGCTATCGGCGGCGCATTATTCGCCGCTACGTATCGAGACCGCCGATCGCTCGCACTGGCTTGCTTCGAGCATGCGTTGTATGGCTGCCTCGTGTTCACCGTCGGACTGGGACAGTACTTCTATTCAGGCTCTGCTTGGCACAATTAATTAGTAGCTGCAACGGTAGCGAATAGGTCGAAACTGCATGGCCGCAAGACAGTCCCGCGATCGTGGCAGCGATGCCCTCATTCACGTCGATGGTGACGCCAACTCTTTCACCGACTCATCGCAGTGCGGATGGCGTCATCATCGTTCGTCACGCTCCACCCGCCCCCCAACGACCGATACATCGCCACGGCCGCGAGCGCGTGTTCGCGGCGCGATTGATTGAGCGCGTCTGCATCGCGCAAATACGCTTGCTGGGCGTCGAGGACGTCGAGAAAACTCGCCGCGCCGCCTTTGTAAAGCTGCGTCGAAAGCGTGAGCGACTTCCCGGAAGCGGCGAGCGCATCGTTCAGACGCGCTGTCTGATCGGCGCTGCTGACGAGATCGCTGCGCGTGTCTTCGACGTCCTTCAACGCCTGAAGCAGCGTCTGACGCAGGTTCAATTCCGACTCGCGCATCCGGCTTTCGTTTTGCTCGATTTCCGCGGTAATGCGGCCCGCGTTGAAAATGGGGCTGGTCGCGTTGAGCGCCGCTGAGAACAGGTTGTCGGTGAGCGTCGGCAAGCCGAGATACGACGACGCGAGCAAGCCGTCCGTCAGCCGCAGCGAGAACTTCGGATAACGCTCCGCGCGCGCGACGCCCACTTCGGCGGCGCGCTGCTGGACCTGCGCATATGCGATAAGCACATCCGGACGATGCAACAGCGCGTCCGACGGCAACATCTGCGGCGCGCCTTGCGCCGGCATCGGTATGACCGGCGTGGCCCCTGCATCGGCAAGCATCAAGCTATCGACGGATTCCGGCGTGCGGCCCGCATACACGGCGATCAGGCTCAGCTGATGTTGAATGGTGGCGTTCGTGCGCGGAATGCGCGCTTCCACATCGCTCAACTGATTCTGCGCGCGAGCGACATCGAGTTGCGTGGAAAGACCGTATTGCAAGCGCCGCTGCGTGAGTTTAAGCGCGCGTTCGCGGATGACCAGATTGTCGTGAAGGATCTTCAGTTCGGCCTGCGCCCACCGCAGGTCCACATAAGCGGATGCCGTATCCGCCGCGAGCGCGAGCCTAATCTCATCGGCCGCATGCTCGCGCCCGACGAGTTGCGCCTGCGACGCGAGCAGTTCGAGCCGCTCGCCGCCGAACACATCGGGCGTCCAACTCAGTGCGACACCGAATCCCGCCTGACGAACGTAGCCCAACGGCGGCGGCGTATTTTGCCGCGTATTGGAAGCGCCTGCGTTGGCATCGAGTTGCGGCAAGAGCGCCGCGCGACGCTGCGTCGTCAAAGCCTGCGCCTGCTTTACGCGCTCGACTGCGGCTTGCAGATCCAGATTGCTGTCGAGCACGGATGCGACGAGTGCGTGCATGACGGGGTCGTTGAACTGATTCCACCATGTCGCGGCATCTGCGTCGGCCTTCGGCACGTTCACGCTCCAGTCGGCCGGCGCGGTGGTTTGCACCGTGGCGGGCAAGTCGGCGTGGGTGGCAGGCTGCACCGCGCAGGCAGCAAGCGCAGCGCTCATCAGGGTTGCTAAGTAGACGTTCTTCATGGTGGCCTCAATGCGCTTCCGAGGACGGCGGCGCGCTGCCGATAGGCCGCGCGAAAAGCACGCTGACTATCCCGACGGAGAAGCACAGCGCCAGCACATAGAAGCAGTCGGCGAAGGTCAGCACGAGCGCCTCGCGCAGCACCATCGCGTTGAGCGATGCGAGACCGGCCTGCGTCGCATCGAGCGCATCGCCTGCAACGGCGGCGAGATGCGCGGAACTGCGCGCGAGCACGTCTTCGATGGCGGGCCGTCCGATGGTCACGTTTTCGGCCAGCCGCAGGTAATGCAGATTCAAGCGGTCATTGAGCATGGTCGCGCTCACCGCGATACCTATCGCGCCGCCGAGATTGCGCATCAGATTGAACAACCCGCTAGCCGACTTGAGACGCGATGGCGGCAGCGAACCGAGCGCCATCGTCACGATGGGCGGCACCGCGAATTGCTGGCCGATGCCCCGCAACGCCTGAGGCAAGAGGAGTTGCTGCCAGCCCCATTCGTTGGTCAGCGGCGTGTAGAAGTAGCAGCCCAGGCCGAAACAAATGAGGCCGAAAACAAGCAGTACACGCATGTCGATGATGCGCGAAGCGTAGCCGTACACGCCGATCGATGCCAACTGGAAGCATCCGACCGACAGCAAGGCAATGCCGATCTGCAATGAATCGAAGCCGCGCACACGGCCCAGAAACACCGGCGTGAGAAAGACCGACGTAAAGATGCCGATGCCGGTCACGAAGGAAAGCAGACTGCCGATACCGAAGTTGCGCACGGATAACGCCCGCAAGTCGACGATGGCATCCTTCGCCGTCAACGCATGAACGATGAACAGAAATCCGCAGATGCCCGAGATCCACGCGCACGCGATGATGGCGCCGTCGCCGAACCAGTTCTTGCGCGGGCCCTCCTCCAGCACGTATTCCAGACATCCGAGGAATCCGGACATGAGCAGGATGCCTAAATAATCGCCTTTCTTCAGCAGCGTGAGGTCAGGCTTGTCGATGTGCACGTATTTCGGCACCAGCACGGCAACGACCAGACCCGGCACGAGATTCAGATAAAAGAGCCAGTGCCACGACCACTGGTCGGTAATCCATCCGCCGATGACCGGGCCGATGGCGGGTGCCAAAGATGCAAGCGCGCCGATAGTCGTCGAGGCAATGACCCGCTGCTTGCCGGGAAAGAGGACGAACGCGGTGGTGAACACCGTAGGGATCATCGCTGCCCCGAGTGCGCCTTGCAGGCCGCGAAAGAGGATCATCGAGTCGATGTCCCAGGCGAGACCGCACAGCATGCTCGTCACGGTGAAGCCGATGGCGGAGGCTGCGAAGAGCCACCGCGTCGAGAACACTTTCGAGAGCCAGCCGGACATCGGGATGACGAGGATTTCCGCGATGAGATACGACGTCTGCACCCACGACAGCTCGTCCTGGCTAGCGGATAGTCCGCCGCCGATATCCTTCAGCGATGACGCGACGATCTGGATATCGAGCGTCGCCATGAAAAAGCCGAGGCACATGAGCGCAAAGGCAAAGACGCGCTCCCTCACGGGCGCTTCAGCCGGATTATCGAGCACGTTTCGGTTCATGAGTGCCTCAACCGTTGTGCTTGCGAAGGTGCACCTTCACCGTCGCGGACAGGCCGGGACGCAGCACCGACTCGGCGCCCTTCGGCACGTCGAGCCGAATGCGCACAGGCACGCGCTGGACGATCTTCGTGAAGTTGCCCGTCGCGTTCTCCGCGGGCAGCACGCTGAAGGTAGCTCCCGTCGCGGGTGCGAGACTTTCGACGTGGCCCGTGAACGGAATGTTCGATGCGTCAAGTTCCACATCGGCCTCGTCACCGGCACGCATCTTCTTGAGCTGATCTTCCTTGAAGTTCGCATCGACCCAAAGGCCGGTCGCGGGCACGATGGTGAGCAACGATGTGCCGACGTTAGCCAGCACGCCGACGCGCGCGGTGCGATTGCCGACATAGCCGTCCACAGGCGAGCGGATGGTCGTATATTCGACGTTCAGTTGCGCCACGCGCCGCGCGGCTTCGGCGGTCGCCACGCGTGCTTGTGCATCGGCGATCTGCGCGTCGATCACGGACAACTGACGCTTCGCCGCGACCAGCGATGCCCCGCTCTTGTCCACCGACGCCTGCGCCTTGCTGTAGTCGGCGTCCGCGCGTTCGACGAGCTGGTTCGACACCGCGTCGTCCTTCACGAGTTCACGATAACGCACGCGGTCCTGTCCGCTGCGCGTGAGTTCGGCCGTTGACGCGCGCACTTCGGCCTGTGCCTGGTTGATCAGCGCGGCCTGCAATGCGTCCTTCGCGCGCAGTTCCTCGACGGCTGCACGAGCACTCGACACTTCGGCATTCGCCTGGGCGAGACGTGCGTCGTAATCGCGGGCGTCGAGACGAATGAGCACTTGCCCTGCGGTCACGCGCTGGTTGTCCTGCACGAGAACGTCGGTCACGAAGCCGTTCACCTTCGGCGCGAGCACGGTGACATCGCCGCCGACGTAGGCGTCGTCGGTCGTCTGGACGAAACGCAGAACGAGGGCCCAGTAAGTGAGCGCCGCGATGAGTACGGCCGCGACCAGTCCGAGCGCGAGCAGCATCCAGGGAATGCGGCGCGCGGGCCGGCTCATTGGAGGCGCGGTCGTCGATGGGAGTTGCGTGGAGGGGGTCGTCATTTCGCTTCAGTGCGTATGCACTTTTTCGTCCGATGAGAAGCGGCTTGCAGTGCTTCGATAGCACGGGAGAGTATCTGTGCGTATGCACTATGTCAAGAAGCACTGGCGGCAGGAGACAAATGTCGTCGCGACAATAATCATGCGCGGATAGTCCGCAATTGCCGACTCTGCCATGACGACACGCGCTTATCTAAAGTTTGGCCTCCGAACGCCGATAACTGTCCTTGACCGACCTAAGTGGACAGAGCCTCACCAGCAACACGCGCAAATAGTCCACCGCCAGTTGCGTCGGAGACGGCTACCTCGCCCACGCTTGTCTGCGCTTGCAAGCCTCAAGGCTTCATGGCGGCGATACCACGCTTGAGAAACCCAATTCGTCGCGCACCGACAAGCCCATCATGCCAACGTTCGACTTGCGTACCGTCCTGCTGATGGCATCCGTGATGCCTGGGCTGATGGCCCTGGTCATGTCCTCCATCGGCAGGACATTCCCTAGAACGATTCTAGGTGTCGCGCAATGGGCCCAGGGCTCGCTGCTCTTTTCTGCCGCCGCATTCGTGATGGCGCTGCGCGGTGCGCTGCCCGACTGGTTATCGGTCGTCGTCGGCAATGCGTGTATCGTCGGCAGCATCGGACTCTGGCTCATCGGTAGCCAACGCTACCTCGGCCGTCCAACGTTCATACGGCTCATTGCAGCGTTGACTATCGTCGATGCAGTCAGTCTCAGCTGGATGACGTGGGTGCAATTCACACCTTTCGGGCGTGCGTTGTGTACGAACGCGATTCTCACACTGCTTTTCGCGCGCCTCGCGTATGAGTTGCTGCGTTTCGGCCGGGACGACAGCGGGGCGAAGGTCGTCGGCACTTTGTTCGCGTTCGAAACGGTCATCGCATCGGCGAGAGTCCTGACGTCCCTGCAACCGGACGCATCGCACGAAGGCTTGTACGCGCACGACCGGATGCAAATGGTCTACTTGAGCAGTGGCGCATTCATGTCGCTGAGCATCACGGTCGGCTTCATGCTCACAGCCGTTAACCGGCTGAGAGTTCATCTCGAACAACTGTCGCGCATCGATCCTCTCACGGGTCTGCTCAATCGACGCGCTCTTCTGGGCGCTCACACCATGTCGCGAGAAACGCCTCGCAAGGTGAGGCGTTATCTCTCGCTGTTGCTGATTGATCTGGACCACTTCAAGAAGATCAACGACACGTACGGTCATTCGATGGGTGACGACATTCTCGTGGACTTCGCGCGACGTGCGAGTCTTTCGCTTCCTCCCGAAGCGCAGTTCGCACGCTGGGGCGGGGAAGAATTCGCCGTGCTGTTTCCGTGCGACAGTGTCCACGAGCCAGTGCGGCTCGCACGCGCATTGCAGACGAGCATTGCGAGCAGGAGCGATTCGGCCCTGCCTTCCTATACGTGCAGCATCGGAGTGGCTTACCTTGGCGCCGCCGATGCAAGCATCGAGTTGTTGCTGAAGCAGGCGGACGAGGCGCTGTATCGCGCGAAGGACAATGGCCGCAATCGCGTCGAACTCGCGCGGGAAGTGCTTCCGGTTACCGGTTCACGCATACTCGATACGGCGCTCAAGTCTTAGCAACAAGGCCACCGCAATGGGCCGCGCTCGTGGACCGCGCTTTGCTGCGCTTGCTGTCACCAACGCTAACCTGAATGGAGAGCGCAATGTGCCAGGATTCGAAAGCGCCGGCCCACCCGGCTTATCAAGGTGATACGGATACAAAGGCGGCGGGCGCGCTCAGAGAGCGGCCATACAGTCGAGCGGTTCTCGCGTCCCTCGTCTGCGCGGCCGCCCTTTCAGCCACGGGTTGCCGTCTGATGCAGTCCGGCGCCCAGGTCAGCCCCACGGACCAGCAGTTCATGCTCACCGCAGCGAGCGTCGGCAAGGCCGAGATCGATCTTGGCAAGCTCGCGTCCGAGCGCGGCGGCTCACCGGCGGTCCGCGAGTTCGGGCAGAAAATGGTCGCCGAACATACGCGCATCAACGGCGAGTTGTCCCAGATTGCGGATGACAAACACGTTCGCTTGTTACAGGCGATGGATCCGGCGAACCGCACGCTATACGACGAGCTCGGAACCATGACGGGGGCCGCGTTCGACCGCGAATATGCGATTGCCCAGGTGCATATTCATCAGATGGGCAATGCGCTGTATGCAAGCGAAGCGCAGCACGGCGAAGACGCTCAGGTGAAAGCGTTCGCGGCGCGAGGCGTGCCGATCGGAGAGAATCATCTCCAACATGCCTCTCAGCTTCTGCAAAACTTGCCGCAGAAGTTGCCGATGTCATCGGCCCAGTAGCCGTGATAGCACGGAGAACTCGAATGGCTCGCAACGAAACGCCTCCATGCAGGGCGCTTTTGCTACCCGACTCGCGCCGCAACGGCAAATGCACGACGGCTGGCCTCGCTGTCGTCTGCGCTTTGTCGCTCGGACTGATATTGCCTTTTGAGGCACACGCCGATTCCACGCATTCGACCGACTCCACCCGCGAGCAAGTCCGCTCGGACCTCGACCGTTATCGATGCGCCGGGTATAACCCGGTCGCCGACGAGATCACCTACCCCAACGATATCGACGCGGCGCGGGCCCGCTTGCAGGACCCCGGCTGCAAGCCCGACGCCGCCCCGAAACAAGCGCCGCGCTCAAGCAAGCCACCGAAGTAGCCGGCGTCATCCATTTGCCCTTGCACATGCATAGAACCTATTCCTGACGGCCCCTGAATCGTCCAGGAATCCGCTTCTATACTGGCCCCTCGAACATCAACGAGGAGACGCTTGCATGTTAATGGACGCCAAGGAATCGATTTATAGCCCGACGCAGGATGGCCTCATCTTCCCGCAAGAGCCCACGTTTTCGAGTTCCGCCGAGGAGCGGAGGTATCGCAAGGAACATCTCGCGGCAGCGTGCCGCATATTCGCCCGCCACGGTTTCAGCTTCGGTTTCGGCGGACATCTGACCGTGCGCGATCCCGAGCATCCGGAACTCTTCTGGACCAATCCGATGTGCGTGCCGTGGTCGCGCACCAAGACCTCGCAACTGGTGCTGGTCGATCATTCGGGCACGGTGATCGAAGGTAAATACGCGGTCAATCGCGCGGGCTACGTGCTGCATTCGGCGATTCATGCCGAAAACCGGGACATTATCGGCTCATGCCATGCGCATACCGTGCACGGCGATGCGTGGGCCGCCATGGGCAAGCCGCTCGATTACGTGACGCAGGACGCGTGCACGTTCTACGGCAGCCATACGGTCGTGCGCGATGGCGCCGGCAAGGTGCCGGTGGCGAACGAGTCGGGCAATCCGATCGCGCGCGCCTTCAACGAGCACAAGGCGATCATTCACCAGAACCACGGGCTGCTCACGGCGAGCCGGCACAGCATCGACGACGCCGCGTGGACCTTCATCGCTCTGGACCATTGCTGCAAGATGCAGTTGCTGATGGACGCAACCGAATCGCGCCCCATTCCAATCGATCCGAAGTTCGCCGAATACTCGCACGAGCATCTCGGTAACTCTTTCATCAGCTGGCTGCACTTTCAGACCATGCTCTACGAGATCGCGGAACAGGAGCCCGATTACCTCGACTGATTCAACGAGGTGTCCCCGCAGGGCCGGCATGCGCGAAAGCTCGAATGCGCATGCCGCAAGCAGCGCAAAAAACTATACCGGAGACAAGCATGGAAGCGCTATATGGCGAAGAAGCCGTCACGCCGGCTGACACGAGCCGCACCTATTACCGGGCTTACTGGCGGCTCTTGCCGCTCCTGTTGATCTGCTATCTGGTCGCGTATCTCGACCGCGTGAATGTGGGCTTCGCCAAATTGCAGATGCTCGATGCATTGCATTTCGACGACGCCATCTACGGCCTCGGCTCGGGCATCTTCTTCGCAGGCTATTTCTTCTTCGAAGTGCCCAGCAATCTTGTCATGCGAAAAGTCGGCGCGCGCAAGTGGATCGCGCGGATCATGCTGACGTGGGGCGTGATTTCGGCGGCAATGATCTTCGTGAAGACGCCGACCATGTTCTACATCGCGCGCTTCCTGCTCGGTGCCGCCGAAGCCGGTTTCGCGCCGGCCATCATGTATTTGCTCGCGCTGTGGTTTCCGGCACGCTATCGCGGCCGCGCCATGTCCATCTACGTGATGGGCGCGCCGCTGGCCTTCGTCGTCGGGGGCCCTATTTCCGGCTATATCCTGCATGCATTCTCCGGCAACGCACATCTCGCCGCATGGCAATGGCTCTTTCTGATCGAAGCGATTCCGGCGGTCGTGCTCGCCTTCGTCGTCCTGGCGTTTCTCGACGACGACCCCGCCCGCTCGCGCTGGATTACCGAAGACGAGCGCAAAGAGGTGCTCGCCGAGATCCGCGCGGAGAACGCAGGCAAGATCGATCATTCGAGCGCCAGTGCGTTCCTCGCGAACCGGAAGTTGTGGCAGTTCTGCGCTATCTTCTTCTGCCTCATCATGGGCCTCTATGCACTCGGCTTCTGGATGCCATCGCTCATCAAGCGCAGCGGCGTGATCGATCCCTTCGCCATCGGCCTCTACTCTGCGATTCCGAATATCGTCGCGGCTATCGCGCTCTACTTCTCCAATCGCAGCGCCGATCGCACCGGCGGCCGCCGAGCGCACTTTGCGCTATTCATGTTGGTCGGCGCGGTAGGGCTCGCCACCAGCATGTGGCTGTCGGCCGGGCCTGTCGTGACCACTGTCTGTCTTTCCATCGCTGCGGCCGGCGTGTATTCGTGCGTCGCGCTTTTCTGGGCGTTGCCGACGAGTCTCTTCGTCGGCGCATCGGTGGCTGCGGCGCTCGCGTTCATCAACTCGGTCGGCAATATCGCCGGATTCGTGTCGCCGTATCTCGTCGGTATGCTGAACGTGACCGTGGGCAGGTCGGACGTCGGTATGTACGTGATTTCCGCATTCCTCGTGCTCGGCGCGGCCATGACGATGCGACTGCCAAAGACGCTCGACGACAAATAGCGCGATTGCTCAGGCGGCCCACGGCGGCCGCTCGAGCTTTTCGCCAATGTAGTCGATGAACGCCCGGACTCGCGGATGAAGCGACGAATCGCGCGGATACAGTGCATAGATCGCGGTTTCATCGCTCGGCTGAAAGTCCGTGAGAAGCGGCACGAGCATGTTGCTGCGAATGGACGGAAGCACCATATGCTCCGCCATGCGCGTAATGCCGACGCCCGCGAGGCACATATACACCGAACTCACGCCGCTGCTCGTCTGGAAGTTTCCGTTGATGAGCATCGAGGTGCGCTCGCCGTCGATCACGAACGGCCAATGATTCAGATGGTCCATCGGCGGCTCCCACATCAGGCAGTTGTGGTGAGCGAGATCCGAGGGCGTCAACGGCACGCCGTGACGCGCGATATAGGAAGGCGATGCCGTCACCACGCGTTGCAGATGACACAGCTTGCGGCTCACCAGATTCGAGTCTTGCAGGCTACCCATGCGGATCGCGACATCGAACCCTTCGCCGATCACATCCGCGAGCGTATCCGACAGCGATAGCCGAACGCGCAGCCCGGGATAGCGTTCGAGAAAGCCGGGAATGAGCGGCACGATCTGGTCCATGCCGAACGAAGTCGCCACCGTGACGCGGATGCCACCCGTCATGTGCTGTCCGGCGCGCGACAGCTGCGCTTCGGCGACATCGATCTCATCGAGAATGCGCCTGCAGAGCGCAAGATACTGCTGCCCTTCCTGCGTGACTTGCAGACGGCGCGTCGAGCGCCTGAGCAACGCGACGCCGAGCCGCTTTTCCAGCGTCGAGACGGCGCGACTGACATACGGCTGCTGCAAATCCAGCATGAGCGCCGCAGCCGTGAAGCCGCCGGTCTCCGCGACGGCCTTGAATATCCTCATTTCGACGAGGCGTTCGTCCTTCATGTGGCAATGCGAGCCTGTGCGGGATTCGAAGCCAGCATCATAACCAGCGACAGCACGTTGCGATACCGGGACTTGCACGAGGTGTTCGCGGGATTCTTTCGCAACAGCGCTGTGAGCGCGGCGCTTTGGGTCTTTACTTCGGAATGCGAACGAACCCGCCATAAACATTCGAGCATAAAAAAAAGGGCCCGGAGGCCCTTTCGACTGATTACTTCGGGTGAGTTGCAATGAAGTTCTTGACCGCCGTGTAAGCAGGCTTTTGCGTCTTGCCGTCGCCCTGCATCAGGCCATATGCGCCTTCGCTGTCGTCATACATCTCGAAAGCCTGAATCGACTGGATGTTGTACTTGGCCGCATTGTTGTAGAACTGCTGCATCATCAGGCTGCCGGTCATGTACGACGCAATCGACGAGTAGGTGCCGTAGGTCGGACGAACGCCGAATTCGTTGATCCAGATGGGCTTACCCATCGACTGAAGCACGCCGAGGACGTCGTGGCAACCCGTGTTGCCGCAGGCGTGGGTCATGTCGCCCTGGTCGGAATACCAGTGCCACGCCGTGATGTCCCAGCTGACGGTCGGGTGACCATGCGTGCCGTCCGGCTGCGAGCCGTCTGCCAGCATCTGGAAGAACGCGGTGTGCTTCCACGTACCGTCGACGATGATCTTCGCCGAGCTGTTGACCGACTTCACGCCGGCGATCATGCCGCGGATCGCGCCACGCGCGATGGTGAACGGCTGATTGCTGTAGTGGTACCAGATGTTGCCGTCATAGTTGCCGGCGAGCGTGCGGGCTTCCATCTCGTTGCCCACTTCGTAGTACGTGTAGTTGTACGTTTGCGCCGTCTGCTGACCGAGCGTGTAGCCGGCGTTGTAGGCCGCTTGCTCGCTGTTGTAGTTCAGGCCAAGCAGCATCACCGGATAAACCTGCACTCCGCCTGCGGCGAACGTCTTCGCAACCGTAGCGACAACCTTCGCGGACGCCTGGCTGTAGACGTCGTTGCGGTAGATCTTCACGCCGAGGTTCTGAAGGTGGGCAAGCTGCGTTGCGTACGCGGTGCTGTCATACGCGCCGCCGTTCGTGATGTGGCCGTTCGCGCCATAAAAGATCGAGCCGGTGGTCGCTGCCTTATCGGTTGCCTGCGGCAGATCGGCGGACTTGTTGGTTGCGGCATCGATAGCGGCTTCACCACCGCCGCCGCAAGCCGTGAGCAACGCGCTAAGGACGACTGCAGTTGCAAACGTTGCGGCCTTCGCCTTGGACAGGAATTTCGGGGATTGCGTAGCTTGATTGTTGTTCATGATCACTTGGCAGTACTAAGGAGCGAGCATTCGCTCGCAGAGTTTGAGTAGGTTGCCGGCATGACATGCCGACGACCAAGAACGTATTTCGCTTTACTGGGGAACCGGTTCGGTCGCACTGCGTTGAACCGGCCGTAGAGCTATGCTGGTTCCTGTCGCGCTGGCGTTGAAGCCAGCAAACGATTGCCTGCCGAGGAAGGCCGATGACCGCACAACTGATGGTCACCGATGCAAACTGGTTCAAGGGTATTACTTACCGACTCTTCTTGCTGGCCGCTTCGTTTAAGGCATCCTTTTCCGAATCGGTCAGCACGGAAGCAAGGTTATCGTCTAATGAGATGACTGTAAACAGCGATTTCAGAAAAAAATTCGCCTGGAAATATTCAGCAGGAAGAAACTTCCGAATGGGTTATTTCTGCCAGTGCGACACGCAGTTGTCGCGTGAGTAGCGTATGCATGTGGGGATTGCGGCTGAGTAGTTCGCGCTTCTTAGGGTTGTCGCTTATTCATATGAGGAATAGGCGCTGACGCAGCAGAGCTAACCGACGAAAATCATCGCGGCCCGCAGTGCAGACACGAGGGAGCATGCCTTCGCGATGCGTCAGAGCATCTTGTAGAGCGCAATCGCAAGCAGTCGCGGCTCATCGAACATCGTGGCGAGTTCGAAGAAGAAAACGAATGCGAGCATGGATGCCGTGCCCGGTCGTCGATTCACCCAGCTCACGATGCGCGGCGCGAATCGCGTCCTGATCGGGGCGCGCGTCATCAGCGTGACGACAGCCGTGCCGATCAGCGCGCCTGCAACGACATCGGTGAAATAGTGAAGCCCCAGGTACACGCGCGGCAAGCAGATGAGCAGCAGGCAATGCAACACGGCCAGCACACCGATCCATCGCCAGACCAGGAAGATGCCCACTGCGACCGACATCCACAGTGCCGCATGGTCGCTGGGAAACGAACTCCACAGTCGCAGGTGATCGCTTGCGTGGCTCGCGCCGGGAAAGCTCGAATTAAAAGCCGGGTCATACATCGGCCGCAGCCGAAATGGCAAGACGAGCGCAAGAAGGCGTCCCACGGCGAAGGCAAGCAGTGCTGATAGCAGGATGGCGATCACCATCTCGCGACGGTAGCTCGACGTACTGCCCTGCTTGAACCAGATCGCGCACAGGATGGCGAGCGGAATAAGCCCCTTGAACAGATAGAACTCCGCCACCACGCCGACCGCGTGAGCAAAGAGGCCTGATGAAGGGAGAATGTGAAGCAGCCAGAGTTGAATGGACGAGTCGAGAGCGTTCACCCGGTTTTGTCTCCGTACGTTCTAGTTTTTTTGACATCAGCGGCAACGCATATTCCGATGCTGTAGCTTATGACTCGCTTAACACCCGTCAATCCATTCCGCGTGCTCGGGATCAATCGCGCGCGCAGCTCTTCACCACGGATTGCAGCTCGCTAATGTCGAATGGCTTCGCAAGGATAACAACATCGGCTTCGGATGCGCGTCTCAATTCCTGCGCATAGCCGGTCATGAGCGCGATCATCTGACTCGGCCAACGTTTGCGGACGTATTCCGCGAGGTCGAGTCCGTCGAGCTTGCCGGGCATCTGAACGTCTGAAAGCACGAGGTCGGCGTGGTATCCGCTTTCCAGCAGTGCAATCGCACTGTCGGCCGTCAACTCATGGCGCACAGTGCAACCGAGGACGTCGAGCACCGCGGCAATGCCATCGGCGACGCTTTGATTATCTTCGACGAGAAGCACGCTGACGCCGGAAGCCAACCCGTCTGCCGCCTCATCGGAAATCGCTTCGGCAGCAGCCTCGGCGCGACCCTCCTCGCACTCGACACGCGGCAGGTAGACGCTGATCGTCGTCCCGCGGTCCGGCGCGCTTTCTATGCGTGCGGTGCCGCCCGCCTGCTCGCATGTCGCCATGACTTGGGCAAGTCCCAGTCCAGTGCCGGCTCCTTCCGCCTTCGTGGTGAAGAGCGGCTCGAATGCGCGCCGCAGTACCGCATCGGTCATGCCTTTGCCGGTATCGGTGAAGCGCAGCAGCACATAATCGCCGGGCGGCAAGTCGAACGTCGGCTCCGAGAGCGTGATGGACTCGCAGCGAACAGTGAATTTGCCACCGAGCGGCATCGCGTCTTTGGCGTTGACGCAAACGTTGATGACGGCCGCTTCGAGTTCGACAGGATCGACCATGACGCTGGCCGTTCCACCCTTGAGCTGAAGATCCAGCGCGACGTGTTCGCCAAGCGAAGTCTCGATGAGATCGCGCATGGTCTCGAGCCATTCGCAAACGTTCAGGCACTCGAGCTTGACCGGCTGCTTGCGTGCGACGGTCATCAGGCGACGCGCGAGCCCTTGCGCGCCTTTTGCCGCGTGCTGAATGGCCGACACTTCCTTTTCGAGGCTCATGTAGCGCTTGCGTCGCGCCAGCTCCACGTTCGCGTTCACGACCATCAAGAGATTGTTGAAGTCGTGGGCGACATTGGCCACGAGATTACCGAGTGCGCCCATGCGGCGCAGTTGCCGGTTCGATTCTTCGGCGGACACGCGTCGGCTGACTTCGCTATGCCAGTTCTGCCACGCCATTTCCTCTTCGCCGAGCCTACGCAATGACATCCAGAGCAGCACCCATACGACGACGCAAGGAACGAGCAATATGGTCGTGATGGCGATCAGATTCGCGCGCCATTTCGCGGCGATGGAAGCGGTCTCGATGCCAGCCATGACATACAGCGAATAGCCGCCCACGCGCCGGTAGGCGAGCACCCGCTCGCGCCCGTCGACCGGTGAAACCGAAAGCAGATGCCCGAACCGCGCGTTGTTTTCAATCGCGTGCTTGATTCCCGAGTCCGCCGCCGACGTCGCTTGAGGCCGCGAATTCGGGAAGCGCGCCAGTATTCCGCCATCGGCACGATACAGGCCGATGAGAACGAAAGGCTCGCCGCCAGTCAGTTCGCGATAGAAGTCCAGAAAGTACTGTTGCCGTAGCGCGATTGCGAGTACGCCGAGCGACCTGCCCTCGTCATCGACCCATGAAGTGCTTACCGTGAACACGTCGCTACCCGTAATGAAGCCGGGTTGCGCCAGCGAAATATGAGGTTCTCCCCGCACGCGCGATGCCGCCTGTAGCGTCTCGCTTCCACTGATCGACACGTCCGGAACCGGGTAGAAGCGGCTACTCGCGAGCAGTTGTCCCGTTGCGCTGTAGACGGCGGCGCTCGCGATCTGCGGAAAGCGGCCGACGATCGCGTTGAGCGATTCATGAACGTTCTGTTGCCGACGGACGATCCAGTCCGGTCTCTGCTCGCCCATGAGTTCGGCGATACGGTCGAGCACTTCTGCGTTCAGGCCCTGCACGGTCGCGGCCTGCTCTTCGGCGACCAGCGTCAGGCGATCCACTTCGTCGAATGCTTCGGACAGCCTGCGATGGTAGTCGAACCAGGCGTACCCGCACACGGAAAGAAGGGGGCCGAGTACCGAAATGACGGCGAGAAGGACGATGATCGCACGCGTCGCCGCAAAATTCCGATGCGGCGGCGGCAACTCCAGAGAGACTTCGTCTTGTTCGTCCATTGTGCAATCCGTCCTTGCACAGACGCGCGCGAGTTCGGGTCACGCACTGCCACGGGAACCGTCGAGCGCGAACACCTCGATGATCCCAATATATAGCGATTTCAGCTGTGGGACGTTATTTCTGAGCAAGAGCGAAACGGCGGATATGTGGCGCGTGCTGTGCATCGAATCGCGTGAAGGCGTCGGACGGAAAGACGCCATGCAAGTGCCGGCCGCTGTATCGCGTCATTTGTAGCCGATAACCATGGAATCGGGCCCGACGAGCGGTTCGACGCGTATGTTGCTGAAGCCGGTCTGCTGCATCCATTCGCGGCATTGCGCGCCGGTGTAATCGAAACCGCCCGGCGTCTCGATCAGCATGTTCAGGCTCATCAGCAAGCCGAACGCATTTTCGCGGCGTTCGTCGTCGATGACCGCGTCGTAGACCACGAGCGCGCCGCCCGCAGGCAAGGCCGCATGGCATTTGCCAAGGAGTTCGAGTTTTTGCGGCAGCGACCAGTCGTGCAGAATGTGCCCCATCACGAGAACATCCGCCGACGGACATTCGTCCTTGAAGAAGTCGCCCGGATAGAAGCGCAATCGTTCGCTGAGGCCGTGCTCGGCGACGTACTCATCGAATACCGGGCCGACCGCCAGCAAGTCGAAGCCGCCACCCGTCAGATGCGGATGCGCCATCGCCACTTGCACCGGCAGCGCGCCCTGCGCCGCGCCGATATCGACGAAGGTGCTGTACTCGCCCCACGAAAACTTCTGCGCAATGGCGCGAGCCGTCCCGAGGCTCACGCCTGTCATGCCCTGAAGGAAGCCGCGCAACGACGCCTGATCGCGATAGATCGCGTCGAACGGATTGCCGCCGCGCTTCGCTTCGTTCTGCGGCAGACCGGTCACGAGCGCTTCGGTGAGCGCGCCCCAGAAGGGATAGAGTCGCGCGTTGGCCATTTCCAGCAATCCACCGACATAACATGGCTTGGCCCTGTCGAGAAACAGATCCGTGTCGGCCTTATTGCTGTAGACGGTGCCTTCACGGCCGAGCAGGCCGAGAGCGACGAGCGCATCCAGAAAGTCGCTCGCTGCGCGTGGATGCAGTCCAAGGGCATCGGCAAGTTCCGCCCCTTCTCGCGGACCGGAGGCCAACTGTGTGAAAACGCCGAGTTCGACCGCAGAGAGCAGCGTCTTGGAGGCCCAGAAGCCCATGCCAATCTGTAGAAGCCTCTCGGGAGCAGGCTGATCGGTAGAAACGGGCGACGGCGCCTTGTTCATATCGCATCCTTCATTCGATTAGGAATACGTAATGGCTGCTAAGGGCGGACGAAAGCACAGCGTCCACTGTAGGCGCTGTGCCGTCTCGGATCAAGCGATGTATGTGGGCCGGCGCGCAGAGCGCGCAGGCGTCGCGGCCCGAACTGGCCGAACTGGCCTGTACCGGCCGCAGCGGATTGTCTCTGTTCAGACCGGTACGGCCTGCGGAAAACTCGACCGGACTGATGAGAGAACATCGCCATGAACGCACACACCTTCTTCGACGCCAACCTGTTGCTCGCCTGGTCGGCCTACTTCGTGGGAACGGCCAGCCCCGGGCCGAGCAATCTGGCGATCATGTCGATCGCGAGCACGTCCGGCAGGCGCGCAGCGCTGGCGTTCGCGGCGGGCGTCGTGTCCGGCTCGTTGACGTGGGCGGTGCTCGCCGCGCTCGGCCTGTCGGCCGCGCTCGCCGCCTATTCGGGCTTCCTGATCGCACTGAAGATGTGCGGCGGGGCGTATCTGCTGTGGCTCGCGTCGAAGTCGGCTCGCGCGGCGTGGCGTTGGCCCGTGCGCGCCGCTTCAAGACACGCTCCGGTGACGGACGCGCGACGGCTCTATGCGCGCGGCGCGCTCTTGCATCTCACCAACCCGAAAGCCATTCTCGTGTGGATGTCCGTGGCCGCGCTCGGCTCATCGACCGCAACGCAGCCGATGCACACGCTGACAGTCGTCGCTGGGTGCGTGTGCATCGGCATGAGCGTATTCGGCGGCTATGCGGTCTTGTTCTCGGTGGCAGCGCCGCGTCGCCTGTACGCGCGCATGCAGCGCTACCTCGATGCGTGCCTCGCGCTGGTATTCGGCGCAGCGGGCATCCGCTTGCTCATGTCGCGCGTCTGAGCTACCTGTTCCAGCGATCCACCCGCTTGCGCGTGACGAGCGCAATGCGGTTCGATGCAAGCGCCGCGAGATTGACGAGCCGCCGCTTCTGCGTCGCGTCCATCACGCGTGGCTGCCGGTCGATTGCGCACAGCGCGCCGAGCGCGTTGCCCTCTGCGTCGCGCAAAGCGGCCCCGGCATAGAAGCGGATGCGCGGCTCGCCAGTGACGAGCGGATTGGCCTCGAAGCGCGCATCCGCCGCCGCGTCTTCCACCACGAAGGCATCGTTCTGCATGACCGTGTAGTTGCAGAACGCCCACGAACGCGGCGTCTCCTGAGCGTTGAGCCCCCAGCGCGCCTTGAACCATTGCCGGTCCGGCGTGAGCAGCGTGATGAGACAGATCGGCACACGCAGCGTCTCGGCTGTGATCTGCACGACCTCGTCGAACTCGGGATCGCTCGCCGAATCGACGAGTCCCGTGCGCTCGACCGCCCGCAGTCGCGCGGCCTCGTTCGCCGCGACCGGATAAGGCGACGCGTCCTGATCGTCCGGGAGCGCAAGCGACAGGCACGCAACGAGCGCAGCAGCGAAAGCGGGCTTGTCAGCGGGTGCTGGCAGCAACGCAACGCGGGACATGCCGCCGAGGTCCGCTTCGATTTGCGCGGCGGACATGTCGGTGACGAGCAGCATGCGCATGTGCGCGAGATCGCGCGAATGCAACAGCCGCCGGCACATCGACAGGCGCTCCCAGTCTCCGCGCATCAGTTCGACCGCGATCACGGCGGGCATGGCGATGCCCGCGTCGAGCATTGCGTTGAGCGAATCGCTCTGGCCGATGGCGCGCAGGCCCGCAGCCGCAGCCGCTTCGACGTACGACGGCAACGCGGCCTCCGACGCGATAACGAGCGCCACGGCGCTCTCGCTACGCTCCGATGCGGGACGCCGGTTGCCGAGTTGCTCCCGCAGTCCGTCGATCGCGCTCGCGCGCACGCGCCGATGTCCGCCCGGCGTCTTCCACGATTCTATTTGTCCCTGCTCGATCCACGTTTGTGCGGTCTTCACCGAAACGCCGAGGCGCGCCGCGACGTCGCGCGTGGTGAGAATGGGATCGTCTTCCTTAGTCATGCGGTCCTTACGATAAAGCGCGAACGAGGCGCAAACGATAGCTACCTTCAGATGAAAGCACAATCGCCGAAATTGATAGAAATGGAAGTTTTCGCTTGCGCGATTCGTCGGTTAAATCTACTCTGATTACGCCATTTCGCTGTCTATTTCGGCCTTCGGTCGCAATTACCACGCGTTTCTTCCTCATGTGGTAATTATGTCTCTCAGCGGGCGCTTTGACAAGACCTCGACAATTGGTAAAAACGGAAGTTTCTAAAAACGACGCGGGCGCACAACGCCTGCGGCGCCGAAGACCACGGCGAACACACAAAACACGCTATGAACCTCAAAATCATGTCGGTCAAGGCAAAACTGGCCTTGTCATTCTCGCTGCTAACGGCTGTCGTCCTGATCGTATCGGCGGTGTCCATCAACGCGCTCGGCGACGCCAATCAACGCTTCTTCAGCTTTGTCGAAGGCATCAACACCCGCGCCGTGTTGGGCGAGCAAGTCCGCCAGGCGGTGGACCGGCGCGCGATCGCGGCGCGCAACATGGCGCTCGTGACGACGCCCGCCGATTTCGAAATCGAGAAGGCAGCCGAAGCGCAGGCGCAAGCCGATGTCTCCGCGCGCCTCGCCAAGCTCGACTCGATGATCGCGTCGGCGACCGACACCACCGAGAAGGCACGCTCGCTCGTCGCCGAGATCAACCGAATCGAAACGCTGTATGCGCCGGTCGCCCAGGCGATCGTCAATCTCGCGACCGAGCACCGTCAAGAGGAAGCCGTGCGCAAGATCAACGACGACTGCCGCCCGTTGCTGGCCGCGCTCGTGAGCGCCACGGACGCCTATTCCGCTTACACGCACGAGCGCGCCGAGACGCTCGTGGCCGAAGCCCACGAACACTTCGCGACGCAGCGGGCCATTCTCATCGCCATTTGCCTCGCGGCGGTAGCGGCTGCGGTGGCCGCGGGCGTCATCATTACGCGCGGACTGACGCGCGCGCTCGGCACCGAGCCCGCGACGCTCAAGGAAATCACGCAGCGCGTGGCGTCCGGTGATCTCAGCCCCGTCGCGATCACTCGCGCGGTGCCGGCGGGCAGCGTGCTCTCGTCGATGGACGCGATGCAGAAGAGCCTCGTCACCCTGATCGCCGAAGTGCGCACGGCGGCCGACAGCATCGCGACCGGCTCCATGGAGATCGCCTCGGGCAACGCCGACTTGTCGGCGCGCACGGAACAGCAGGCGTCGTCGCTGCAGGAGACGGCGGCCAGCATGGAAGAGCTGACCTCGACGGTCCGCCAGAACGCCGACAACGCGCAGCAGGCAAGCACGCTGTCGAGCAATGCGTCGCATGTGGCGCAACAAGGCAATGCCGTGGTGACGCGCGTCGTCGAAACGATGACGGCTATCAGCGAGAGCTCGACGAAGATCGCGGACATCATCGGCATCATCGAAGGCATTGCGTTTCAGACCAACATTCTTGCGCTGAACGCGGCAGTCGAAGCCGCGCGCGCGGGCGAACAGGGACGCGGCTTTGCAGTCGTGGCGTCGGAAGTGCGCTCGCTCGCGCAACGCTCGTCGCATGCGGCGAAGGAGATTAAGGAACTGATCGGCGCGTCGGTGGCGAAAGTGGAAGCGGGCTTCGCGCTGGCGCAGGACGCAGGCACGACGATGAGCGACGTGATGACCGCGGTGCGCCGCGTGTCGGACATCATGGACGAGATCGCGGCGGCGACGGGCGAACAAAGCCGCGGCATCGAGCAGGTCAATCAGGCGATCTCGCAGATGGACCGCGTCACGCAGCAGAACGCCGCGCTCGTCGAACAGGCGGCTGCGGCATCGCAGGCGCTGGATCATCAGGGGCGTCATCTTTCGCAGACGGTGTCGCAATTCCGCATCGAACACGCTGCGGCATGAGCAACGCGCTGCGCGCGAAGACAGCCACTGAGAGGATGCCGTGCACCACGAGATGAAGACGTTGCCCGGCGTCGCCACTGCGCAGTTCCGGTCATTTGCAGCGAAGATTCCGCCGTTCTACGCATCGCTCGTCGTCACGATGTTGTCGATCATGATCGTGTTCGGTCAGCGCGCGCCTGCATGGCTCGCGCTCGGCATGCCGTCGATCTTCATCATGCTGCTTGTCTGGCGCGGCTGCTGGTGGATCGTCCATCGCCATGACGACGTGACCGACGCTGAAGCGCGCCGCCATCTCGCGCGCGCGACGACCGTGCTGATCGTGAGCGCGCTCTTCGCAATGGGCGTCGACGTGATGCTGTTCAAGTATGCCGACGTTCACGCGAAGTACTTCATCCTGATGCAGATCGTGGCATCGACGATGGCGGGCTTCTTCTGCCTGATGCATCTGCGCGCGGCGGCGGCGCTCGTCGCCTTCGCGATGATGCTGCCGTTCCTCGGCTTCATGCTGAGCATGGGCGATATCGGCGCGACGGCATCGGCGGTGGACATCGCGATCACCGTCGCACTGATGAGCTATGTCATGTTCGGTTATCAGCGCGATTTTTCGAGCCTGATTCGTTCGGAGGCCGAAACAGCGGCGTTGAGCAAGGAGAACGTGTGGCTCGCGAACCTCGACATGCTGACCGGCCTGCCGAATCGCCGGCAGTTTTTCGAGGAGTTGCAGTCGTCCATTGCGAAGGCGGCCGCGACGAAGCGCACGGTGGCGGTGGGCGTCGTGGATCTCGACGGCTTCAAGCCCGTCAACGACACGCACGGGCACCGCGTGGGCGACCACGTGCTCGCGGAAATCGCGCGGCGCATCGAACGCATGACGAGCCACGCCGCGTTGCTGGCGCGCGTGGGCGGCGACGAGTTCGCGTTCATCGTCGTCGATGCGGACGAAGCCTCGCTGCAGGCATCCGCCGATGCGATCATTCAGGCGGTGAGCAGGCCCATCGCCGTTGGCAGCCTCGTGACATCGGTGGGATGCTCGATCGGCTTCGCGATGTATCCGCGCGCCGCGGCAACGGCCGATGTCCTCTACGAACGCGCGGACTACGCGCTCTATCATGCGAAGCGTTCGGGCCGTTCGCGCTCGGTCATGTTCTCGCTGGAACACGAGCAACTGTTGAAAGAGCAAGGCGCGGTCGAGCAGGCGTTGCGCGGCGCAAATCTCGCCGACGAGTTCTATCCGGTGTTTCAGCCTATCGTCGATGCATCGACAAACCGCACGCTCGCGCTCGAAAGTCTCGCGCGCTGGCAGAGTCCGGTGCTGGGCGCGGTGCCGCCGGGCACGTTCATTCCGGTGGCGGAGCAGGCGGGCATCATCGCGGACCTCACGCCCATTCTGTTGCAGAAGTCGCTTGCCGCAGCGGAGCGCTGGCCTGAGGACGTGGATCTCTCCTTCAACGTCTCGCCGTACGATATCGCGAGCGAAGCGCGCACGCGCCGGCTCATCGAGATCATTCAGGCAAGCCGCGTGTCGCCGCAGCGCATCGCGATCGAGCTGACGGAAACCGCGCTGATGCACAGCTTCGCGCAGACCAACGCGAACATGGCGCTGCTTCAGAAGGTCGGCGTGCGCATCTCGCTCGACGATTTCGGCACCGGCTATTCGAGCCTCAGCTACGTGCACGCGTTGCCGATCAACAAGCTGAAGATCGACAAGAGCTTCATCAGCGATATCGGCGCGAATCCGCGGAGCAGGAACATCGTGCGATCGCTCATCACGTTGTGCCACGACCTGGGCGTGACATGCATCATCGAAGGCGTCGAAACGACGGACCAGTTGCAGATCGTGCGCGAACTGGGCGGCGCGGCCATTCAGGGCTATTACTTCTCGAAGCCGATGCCCGCGGCGAGCGTGGATGCGTATTTGCGCGATTGCACGCCTGTTTGATGCGGCGGTGCGAGTCGAGTGGTGGGGGGGGGGGGGGGGGGGGGGGGGGGGGGGGGGGGGGGCGGGGGGGCGGGTGGGGGGGGGGGGGTGTTGGGGGGGGGGGGGGGGGGGGGGGGGGGGGGGGGGGGGGGGGGGGGGGGGGGGG
>NZ_JALQDQ010000039.1:0-106414 GCF_023631105.1 Caballeronia sp. AZ10_KS36
ACTTCGCGATCTGTCCAAGCCCGATGTTCCGGTACTCGGGCCTTGGTTTTTTTACGGCTTCAGCCATGCTAGACCCCTTCTTTCTTCTGAATCCCGATGAACGCAGACGCTGCCGGCACGCGATTTGTGCGATCCGTCGCGCGTGCCTCTGGACGGGCGGGCTGACGGTGATCGTGGGGCGCGTGACGGGCGCGTAACAGACGCGCGAATTGCGCGACAGCGGTATTTTGTCGCGCGATTGTTATACTGTCCAATATCTATCTCCTCTATCTGAAATACGTTTGACGTATATCGCATGGAACTGCGCCACATCCGGTATTTCCTGGCCGTCGCGGAAGAGCGGAACGTCACGCGCGCCGCCGAACGCCTCGGCATCGGCCAGCCGCCGCTGAGCCAGCAGATTCACGCGCTCGAAGACGAAATCGGCGTGCGGCTTTTCCGCCGGACGGGGCACGGCGTCGTGCTCACCGAGGCTGGCGAAGCGTTCGCCACCGACGCGCGGCGCATTCTGGAAGACGCCCGCGCCGCCGTCGAGAACGCGCAAAGCGCGGGGCGCGGCGAGATGGGGCAACTGAACATCGGCTTCACGGGATCGGCTGCGTTCAATCCGGTCGTGTCGAAGCTGATCCGCGCGTACCGCCAGTCGTATCCGAACGTCGTGCTGACGCTGGCCGAAGGCAACACGGCGCAGTTGCTCGCGTGGCTCGATGCAGGCACCGTCGACGTCGCGTTCGTGCGGCTCGGCAGTCAGTCGCCCGCGGGCGTCGAGTTCAATCACATCGCCATCGAGCCGATGCGCGCCGTGCTGCCCAGCACGCACCCGCTTGCCCAGAAGAAAAAGATCGCGCTGTCCGCGCTCGCGGATGACCCGTTCGTGATGCTTCCGCGCGTCGCGAGTCCAACGCTGCATGACGTGATCGTAGGCGCATGCAGGGAGGCCGGGTTCGAGCCGATTGCGGGCCAGCAGGCGCCGCAGCTTTCGTCGGTGGTCAACTTGGTGGCGGCCGGCTTCGGCGTGTCGCTCGTGCCCGCGTCCGTCTGCCAGATTCAGGTGGAAGGCGTCGCGTACCGCGAGGTGTCGGGCAAGGTCATTTCGATCCGGCTCGCGCTGGCTTCGCGGATCGAAGCGACGCGCGCGAAGACCGCGAACTTCATCGAGACGGCGCGCGCATTCGCTTCATCCGTCGACGCGCTCTAACGCACTGCTGCGCTGCAATGGCATGCGCATTGCGGGCAACGAAGGCAGTCAAGGGCCGTCAAAGGGAGAACGCACATGACGAACGTATCCAGGACACTGGTCGCAGCCGCGATCGTGTCGCTTTCCAGCGCGGCCTTCGCCGCAGGCAGCGCCGGCCTCGGCGGCATGGGCGACGCGAAACATACCGGCGGCGTCAGCGCGGGTGAATCGACGGGCGGCAACGGCGGGACCAGCGCCGCGGCCACTGGCGCGACAGGCGGCCCCGGCGGGACCACAGGCGGCGTCGGCGGAACGGGCAATAGCGGCGGAACGGGCGGCGGCAGAACCGCCGCGACGCCGGGCAGCGGAAACGGCAACGGCAGCGGCGGCACGCCGACAGGCCGCGAGTCATCGACAGGGTCGACGAGAAACGGCGGCACGGGGCAGTAGCAAAGCAGCGCATCGCATGAAGCCGCGCGATGCGCCGCTATGCCACGATCAGTCGTAAAGCACAGCCGCGATCTTCGGATCGGTCATGTTGCTCTTGTCGTACCAGTAGAAGCCGGTATCGACCTTCTTCGGCAGCTTCTCGCCCTTGAGCGCCTTCACCGCCGAATCGACCACGCATCTGCCGATGCCGATCGGGTTCTGCGTGATCGCGCCGTACATCAGCCCCGAAGTGATGTCCTCCTTCTGCTCCTTGCCCGAGTCGTAGCCGATCAGCACGAGCTTCTTTCCCGACTCCTTGATGCCGATGGCCGCGCCTGCCGCCGAGCCCTCGTTCGCGCCGAAAATGCCCTTGATGTTCGGGTTAGCCTGAAGCATCGCCTTCGCGATTTCAGCCGATTTCAGGTGATCGCCGCCTCCGTACTGCACCGACACGATCTTGATGTTCGGGTGCTTCGACTTCATCCCGTTCAGAAAGCCGTCGCGGCGGTCGATGCCCGTGCGGCTCGTCTGGTCGTGCACGATCACGCCGACTTCGCCTGAATTGCCGATGGCGTCGGCCATCTTGTCGGCGGCGAGCGCGGCGGCGGCGAGGTTATCGGTCGTGCAGGTCGTGAGCGGAATGTCGCTATCGACGCCCGAGTCGAATGCGATCACCGGGATCTTGTTGTTCTGCGCGCGCCGGAGCAGCGGAACGGACGCCTTGCTGTCCAGTGCCGCGATGCCGATAGCCTGCGGTTTCTTCGAAAGCGCGGCCGACAGCATGTCGATCTGCTTGTCGACCATGGCTTCGGTTTCGGGGCCTTCGAACGTCACCCTGACGTTATGCTCCTTCGCCGACTGCTCCGCGCCCGACTTCACCGCTTGCCAGAACTGGTGCTGAAACCCCTTGGAAATGAGCGGGATATACGCTTCGTCCGCGTAGGCCGTGCTGGCCGCCGTGGCGATCGCGCCGAAACCGATCAGGACACCGATGATTCTTCTTTTGAACATGAAGGTTCTCCTCCTGGATAGACTGTCTCTTTGATTTGCTGTTACGTCTTCTTTGCGCGCCTGATGCTCAACGCTTCCTGCGACGCAGAATATCCCCATACACCGCGAGAATGATGATGAGTCCGGTCACGACGATCTGCCATTCCTGCGCGACCGACATGATGCGCAGACCGTTGGTCAGCACGCTCATGATGAACGCGCCGATGATGGTGCCGAGGATCGTGCCCGAGCCGCCGCTCAACGACGTGCCGCCGATCACGACGGCAGCGATGGCATCGAGTTCATAGCCTTGCCCGAGCGCAGGCTGCGCCGAGTTCAGACGCGAAGCGATCAACAGGCCCGCGATGCCGCAGATCGCGCCGCCCAGCCCGTAAATGGCGATCTTCCAGCGGTCCACATTCACGCCCGAAAGACGCACCGCTTCCTCGTTGCTGCCGAGCGCGAACGTATAGCGGCCGAGCGCCGTGCGGTTCAACGCAATGGAACTGACGATCGCCACCACGAAGAGGATCAGCACCGCATTCGGAATCGGCACGCTCGGCAGAAAGTAGCCGATGAGCGAGTCCTGCGAGATCATGTAGAAGTTCTCGGTGTCGGTGAAGTAGATCGGCTTGTCGGAGGACACCACGAGCGAAAGACCCTTCAGCAGCATCATCATGCCGAGCGTCGCGATGAAGGGCGGAATCTTCATCTTGGCCGTGAGCGTGCCGGAAATGGTGCCGCACACCGCGCCCGTCACAAGGGCCGCGATGATGCCCACCCACATCGGCATGTGCCAGTAGGTGAGGAACACGCCGCAGATCACGGCGGTAAATGTCATGAGCGTGCCCACGGACAAGTCGATGCCGCCCGTCACGATGACGAATGTCGATGCAATGGCGAGCACGCCGTTCACGGCCGTCGCCTGCAAGATGCCGAGGATGTTATCCATCTGCATGAAGGCGGGCGACGCGAAGCTGAAGAACACGAGCAGCACGATCAGGCTTGCGAATGCAAGGAGCTTTTGCAGCGCGGTCGGCGAGAACACGCGCGAGCGCAGGCCGTTGGCGGGTTTGTCGCTGGCGAGCGCGGCGGTATCGGTAGGCTGTGTCATCTTAAGTCCTTGGCGGCTCATGCCGCTTGTAGAGTCGGGCGTTGCGTCGCAAGCTGCATGATGCGTTCTTGCGTCGCTTCACTTGCGGAAAGTTCTCCCGTGATGCGCCCTTCGCACATCACGACGATGCGATCACTCATGCGCAGGACCTCGGGCAGTTCGGACGAGATCATGACGATGGCCTTGCCCTGTTCGGCGAGCGAGCGCAGCAAGCGATAGATCTCGCTCTTCGCGCCGACGTCGATGCCGCGCGTGGGCTCGTCGAAAAAGAGCACGTCGCAGTCGCGTTCGAGCCACTTCGCAATGACGATCTTCTGCTGGTTGCCGCCGGATAAGAGCCGGACCGGTTGCGTGGCGGAAGGCGTGCGAATGCCGAGCAGCTTGATGAAATGCGTGGCCGTCTTGCGGATCTTCGAGCGCCGCAGAAACACGCGAGCCGAAAGGAACTTGCCGAGATTGGACATGACGATGTTCGATTCCACGTCCATGCCCGTCGCGAGCCCGAACCGCTTGCGGTCTTCGGACAGATAGCCGATGCCGCGCGCCACCGCGTCGCTCGGCTTCTTGATGGTCGCCTTCGCGCCCTTCACGATGATCTCGCCGGAATCCACCGGGTCCGCGCCGAACACCGCGCGCGCGACTTCCGTGCGGCCCGCGCCCATGAGTCCCGCGAAGCCGAGTATTTCGCCCTTGCGCAGCGTGAAGCTCACGTCTCGCACGAGCGGCCCGGCGTTCAGATGCTTCACTTCGAGCGCGACTTCGCCTTGATGTGCGCCGCCGAGGAACGACGTCAGGTCGGTCAGCGTTCTGCCGACCATCATGCCGATGATGCTTTCGACGCTCGTATCGCGCGCGCTGACGGTGGCGACGTATTCGCCGTCGCGCAACACCGTGACGCGATCGGCGATCTGCTTGAGCTCGTCCATCTTGTGCGAGATGTAGACGATGCCGACGCCGCGCTCCTTCAACTGACGAATGATGCGGAACAGCTCGGCGATCTCGGCATCGTTGAGCGCGGACGTGGGCTCGTCCATGATGAGCACGCGCGATTCGAACGACAACGCCTTCGCGATCTCCACCATCTGCTGGCTCGCGACGGTCAGCGTGTCGACCACCGCGCGCGGATCGAGCTTCACATGCATGCGTTCGAGTATCTCGCGGGCTTGCGCATTGAGCTTGTCTTCGTCGAGCAGCAGGCCCATCAGCTTGCGCGGCTCGCGTCCGATGAAGATGTTCTGCGCCACCGTCAAATGGTTCATCAGATGCAGTTCCTGATGAATGATGCCGATGCCGAGCGCCTGCGCCTCGCGCGGACTCGTGAATTCGACGGGCTTTCCATCGACGAGCATCTCGCCCGAATCGCGGTTATAGACGCCCGCGAGAATCTTCATGAGCGTGGACTTGCCTGCGCCGTTTTCGCCCATGAGCGCGTGGACCTCGCCCGGCATGAGTTCGAACTGCACTTCATGCAGCGCGCGTACACCGGGAAAACGCTTGCTGAGATTGCTGACGGAAATGAGCGGAGTCATGGAGTCGTCGTGAATGAGCGTTCATAGTGCGACCGCGGAGCCGGCAGGCGGGTCATGGCTCGAAGAGGTCAGGTCTGTCCTTCGCCGAGCGGTGCAATTCGGCGACGACCTGATCCAGATGGTCGTGCATCGCTTTGGCGGCGGCATCGGCCTTGCCTTTCTTGAGCGCATCGAAGATGCGTTCGTGTTCGTCGAGCGTATGCACGAGGCGCTCGGGGCTCGCGAGCAACTGCCGCGCGCGGTCGAGCGCATTGCGCGACACCGCGACGATCTCTTTCACGCGCGGCAGCGCAATGGCATCGAGCAGAATCTCGTGGAACGCCAGATCGAGTGCATGAAACGCGAGGCGCGCGCCGTTCGCCATGGCTTCGCGTTGTTGCGTGAGGTTGGTTTCAAGAGCTTCGAGTATTGCGGGGTCATGCATTGCAGCGACGCCGCGCACGGTTTCCACTTCGAGCGCGCTGCGAATGAACAGATGCTGACGGATATCGCGCAGCGCGATGGGCTTCACGCGCGTGCCGCGCTGCGGCAGGACTTCGACGAGACCGGCGTGCTCTAGCCTGGCGAGCGCCGCGGATACGGGAAAACGCGAGACGCCCATGCGCTCGCAAACCGCTATCTTGTCGATCATCATTCCCGGTTCGAGCGCCAGCGTGACGATGGCTTCCCGCAATGCCTCTTCCACCGCGCCGGTCAGACTGCCGCGCTGGCCGGCGGCAATCTTGTGCAGCGCATCATACGGACTACTCACGATGACCGCATCGGATGAAGGGCTCACGGCGCGCTTGATTTCCGTTGAAGATGCTAGCATGCTAGAAAGCAGATTCGACGTTGTCAACGCGTGCAAACGCCTAAGAACGCGCAAAGCTGCCTGCATCGCCTTGCTGCGTCGAAGCTCATCAGTGTTTTCCCGCAGACCGTAGTCGATCGCACATTGCCCCGGAGGCATACCCATGACAACGATCACCAAGCTGTCCGTTCGGGACATCCGCTTTCCCACTTCGCGTTCGCTCGACGGTTCAGATGCGATGAACGCCGCGCCCGACTATTCCGCCACATACGTGACGCTCGAAACGGATTCATCGGCCGGAATCAGCGGACACGGACTCACGTTCACCATCGGACGCGGCAACGAAATCTGCGTGGCCGCCGTCGAAGCGCTGAGTCATCTCGTCGTCGGCAAGAAGCTCGAAGACATCGCGGCGAACATGGGCGCGTTCTGGCGCGAGATCACCTCCGACAGTCAGTTGCGCTGGATCGGTCCGGACAAGGGCGCGATTCACCTCGCGACGGCGGCCGTCGTGAATGCGGTATGGGACCTGTGGGCGAAGGCCGAAGGCAAGCCGGTGTGGAAGCTGCTCGTCGACATGACGCCCGAAGAACTCGTGCGTTGTCTCGACTTCCGTTATGTGACGGATGCGATCACGCCTCACGAAGCCATTGCGCTGCTGCGCCGCCACGCGAGCACGCGCGGCGAGCGCGAGAAGGAGATGCTCGCGCACGGCTACCCAGCCTACACGACATCGGCGGGATGGCTTGGCTATGACGACGAGAAGATCCGCCGCCTGGCCCGCGAAGGCGTCGCGCAAGGATGGACGCACTTCAAGCAAAAAGTGGGCGGCAATCTCGAAGAAGACGTGCGCCGCGCCCGCATTCTGCGCGAAGAAATCGGCGCTGACGCGAAGCTGATGATGGACGCGAATCAGGTATGGGAAGTCGATGAAGCCGTCGCGAACATGCGGCGTCTCGCCGAGTTCGACCCGTGGTGGATCGAGGAACCGACGAGCCCCGACGACATACTCGGGCACGCGGCCATCCGGCGCAGGCTCGGTTCCATCGGCGTGGCGACCGGCGAGCATTGCCAGAATCGCGTCATGTTCAAGCAGTTGCTGCAAGCAGAGGCGATCGACTTCTGTCAGATCGACAGTTGCCGTCTCGGTGGTCTCAACGAAGTGATCGTCGTGCTGTTGATGGCGGCGAAGTTCGGCGTGCCGGTGTGTCCGCATGCAGGCGGCGTCGGATTGTGCGAGTACGTGCAGCATATTTCGCTGTTCGACTACATCTGCGTGTCCGCATCGCTCGAAAATCGCGTGCTCGAATATGTGGACCACCTGCACGAGCATTTCATCGATCCGGTGCTGATCCGCAATGGCCGTTATATGCCGCCGCAGCGGCCGGGCTACAGCATCGAAATGCACGCGGCATCGCTCGACAAACATCACTTTCCTAACGGAGAAGCGTGGCGCGTGAAGTGACTGACGCTGGAATGAAATCTGCGCGTTCGGGTGATTCGTTTAACGAGGAACCATCACCATGAACGCTTCCACGCAGTCCTCCCGCTTCGCTTCGAAAGTCGTCATCGTGACAGGCGCGGGCTCCGGCATCGGCGAAGGCGCCGCGCGCCGCTTCGCGGCCGAGGGCGCATCTGTTGTGCTCGCCGGCCGCACGCAGGAGAAGCTCGAACGTGTTGCGCGCGATCTCGATGCCTCGCGCGCGCTCGTCCACGCGTGCGATGTATCGCGCTTCGAAGACGCGCAGCAGCTGATCGACGCCACCATCGCGCGCTTCGGGCACATCGACGTGCTCGTGAACAATGCGGGCGTCGCGCCGACGGGCCGCATCGACGAGGCATCGCTCGATGACTGGCGCGCGATCATGTCGACCGATCTCGACGGCGTCTTCTATTGCAGCCGCGCCGCCATTCGCCATCTGATTCAGGCGAAAGGCTCGATCGTGAACGTATCGTCGGTGTCGGGCCTCGGCGGCGACTGGGGCATGAGCTTCTACAACGCGGCGAAAGGCGCGGTGACGAACTTCACGCGCGCGCTCGCGATGGATCATGGCCGCGACGGCGTGCGCGTGAACGCGGTATGCCCGAGCCTGACCGCCTCGGAACTGACCGAAGACATGCTCGGCGACGAACAACTCATGGCCAAGTTCCGCGAGCGCATTCCGCTCGGCCGCGCCGCGCAACCGGACGACATCGCCGCCGTGATCGCGTTTCTCGCGAGCGACGATGCGCGCTTCGTGACGGGCGTGAATCTTCCCGTGGACGGCGGCCTGAGCGCATCCAACGGACAGCCGCCGCAGGCGTGATCCCTTCTCCTCCAACTAGAATCGCTCACTCTTTTACGCGCGGAATGTCGATTGCGCTACTGTCACGCGCACGCATTTTCGCGCCTGCATGCTCCGAAGGATTTCCCCGTTGATGGACGCTCGCTTTTTTCGTCTTGCGCGCCTGCATTCGTTCATGCCGCTTGCCGGCGTCACGCTGATGCTCGGCGTCGCCATGTCATTCACCGCGCCGTTTCTGTCGCTCTTCGGCGTGCAGGAAGCGGACATGACGCCGCTGCAACTCGGGCTCTTCATGACGCTCATTGCGGCAAGCGGCGTGCTCGCGAGCGCCTTCGCGGGCAAGTGGTCGGATAAGCACGGTCATCATCGCGTGTTGCTGATGGGCGCGCTGGCCGCGTCGGCGCTCGGCTTCGTGCTGTTGTGCGTGCTGCGCAGCTATGCGTCGCTCGTGACGGTGGGCATCGTGTTTCTCGGCGTCGGCAGCGCGGCCATGACGCTCGTGTTCTCGTTCGGGCGCGCGGCGTTGCCCGTCACCGACGACGCCGAGCGTTCCTTCGCGCTCGCCACGCTGCGCACCGTGCTCTCGATGGCGTGGGTCTTCGGTCCGTCCGTCGGCGCGCTCGTGCTGGCCGCAGCAGGCTTCCACGGCCTCTTTCTGTTCGCGGCGGCATCGTTCGCGGCGTGTGGCGCGATTGCATGGCGCATCAAGGACAAGGAGAAGCCGGTTGCGCCGCACGCGCACTATGCGGGCGATCCTGCCTCATTGCTCGAAGTCACGACGATGACCGAGCTCGACGAACCGCATGATGCGGCGAAGCAACTGCCCGCAAGCCGCGCGCAGATCTGGCGGGCGACGATTGCCTTGACGCTCATCGGTCTCGCGGCCAACGCGACGATGATCGTGCTGCCGCTCTATGTCGTGCAGGGACTGCGCGGCACGCAGATCGAGGTGTCGATCATGCTGGGGCTCGGCGCGTTCCTCGAAATTCCGATGATGCTCGCGCTCGGCGCGCGCGGCTCGAATCTCGACAAGCAACGCTGGCTCGCGGCATGTGCGGCCGTGCATATCGTGTACTTCGTGGCTGTCGCGTCCTCGCGGTCCATTCAGTTTCTCATTCCGATGCAGGCGTTCAACGCGTTCGTCGTCGCGGTGACCTCGTGCCTCGGCATGACCTACGTACAAGACCTGATGCCGCGCAATCCCGGCGCGGCAACTGCGCTCTTCTTCAACGCATCGCGCGTCGGCTCCATTCTTTCGGGCGTGCTATCGGGCGCGCTCGTCGCAGTCATCGGCTATCGCGGCACGTTTCTCGTCTGCGGGTGCCTCGCGCTCGGCGCGCTCGTGCTGTTCGCCAATCCGCCGTTCAGGCTGATTGCGCGATACGTATGGGTCCGCGTGAACCAATGGCGCATGCCGGTACGCTGAAGGCCCTGCCTTCGGTATGACGAGCCGTTCATTGCATGAGTCATACAAACGTCACTTCAATCCCGCAATAATGCGAGTCCCATCACTTCGCATGCCGGATGAAGGAGACATCGATGCTTCGAGGCCCTGCTGTTGCGCGTCATGTGACGTTGACCCTCGCGCTGTGCGCGGCATGTTCATCGGCGTGGGCGAGCGTCGATCTCATCGCCATCGGCCAATTGAGCGGCAACAGCGTGGACGGCTCGCAGCAGACCGCCGCGCCGCTGGAAAACGACGCGGCGGGCAATCTGCTCGGCGGACTCGGCTCGGGGCTCGCGTATGCGGGCTGCGATACGTTTCTCGCCGTGCCCGATCGCGGCCCGAACGCGATCTCGTATAACAAGGCGCTCGACGACACCACTTCGTACATCAATCGCTTCCAGACCTTGAGTCTGAAGCTCGAACCGTCCGGCAAGAACGGCACGCTGCCCTACACGCTCACGCCGCGTCTGCTCGATACGACCTTGCTTCATACGCGCGATGCGCTCGTCTACGGCGATGGCGCAGCCGCTGGCGTCGGCAACGGCGCGCCCGCGCTAAACGCGACGAAGCACACGCATTACTTCACCGGCCGCTCGGACAACTTCACGCCGACGCAGCCCTCCACCTATCCGCTCGATGCGCGTTTCGATCCCGAAAGCATCCGCGTATCGCGCGATGGCGCGAGCGTCTTCATCTCCGACGAGTACGGCCCATACATCTATCGCTTCAGTCGCCGCACCGGCGAGCGCACCGCGGTCGTGAGCGTGCCCGCATCGTTCGCGGTCACGACGCTTTCGCCCGTCGGCAGCGACGAGATCAGCAAGAACACGTCGGGGCGCGTCGCGAACAAGGGCATGGAGGGCCTCGCCATTTCGCCCGACGGCGAGACGCTTTTCGGCGCAATGCAAAGCCCGCTGCTGCAGGACGGCGGCACGAGCGCCGGCTATACGCGCATCGTGCGCATCGACTTGCGCACGGGCAAGACGACGCAGTTCGCCTATCCGCTCAGCAACATCGGCACGACCGCGAAGCCGAACTATCCGACGATCAGCGATATCGTCGCCATTAACGATCACGAGTTGCTGCTCGATGAACGCGACGGCAAAGGTCTGGGCGACGACTCGGCCGCGGTGTTCAAGCGCGTGTACAAGGTCGATCTCACGGGCGCGCAGGATGTGAGCCAGGCGAGCGGTGCCGCAGGACTCGCGCCGTTCGCGCTGAACAAGACGCTCTTTTTGGATGTGGTCGCGGCGCTATCCGCGCAGGGCTTCGCGGCCACCGACATTCCCGCGAAGCTGGAAAGCCTCGCGTTCGGCCCGGACGTGCGCATAAACGGCGCGCTGAAGCACACGCTTTTCATTGCGAACGACAACGACTTCATCGGCACGGTGACGGATACGCACCATCCGAACGGCATCGACAATCCGAACCGCTTCTTCGTCTTCGCGGTGGATGCATCCGATCTTCCGGCTTACGAAGCGCAGCGCCTGCCGCATCACGGCGAGGCGTTCTGCCGGATCGACCGCGAAGATCACGACGACCACCATCACGGCCACTGACGCGCCCACGACACCGAGCCTCCCATGACGACACACGATTCGCACGATAGCGGGCGCGTTGCATCGCGCCGCGGTTTCCTCAAGCTCGCCGGCGCCTCGGGCCTCGCGACAGCCGCGAACGCCCTCAGCGGCGCGGCAAACGCAGCGGCGGCCTCGCCCGACGGCACGCCCGAGCAAATCCACCTGACATGGGGCGAAGACCCCGCGCATGAAGTGGTCGTGAGCTGGGCGTCGCTCGCGCCGGCCGTCAAGCCGCGCGTTCGCCTCACCACGCACGAGGGTCATGCGAGGCTCATGCACGCAGTGCAGCGCACCTATACCGACGGTCTCAATGGCGAAATCGTCTGCACATATCACGCGCGGTTGGACGGTCTGCATCCGGACACGACGTACCGCTACGAAGTCACGGCCGACAACGACAGCAACGCGGCCCAGCCATTCTGCGCGAGCTTTCGCACAGCGCCGCGCGGGCGTTGCAAGTTCCGCTTCACGAGTTACGGCGATCTCGCGACGCCCAACACGGGATGGGTGCTGTCATCGCCGCAAAGCCGCTTCGCCGTGCAGGCCGTCGAACGCTTTGAGCCGCTCTTTCATCTGCTGAACGGCGACCTCTGTTACGCGAATCTGAACCCGACGCATCAGCCCGACGTGTGGCGCGACTTCGGCAACAACGCGCAAGTCTCGGCCGCGAATCGTCCGTGGATGCCGTGTCCCGGTAACCATGAGATCGAGTTCAATAACGGCCCGCAGGGCTTCGATTCGTACCTCACGCGCTACACCCTGCCCGACAATGGCACGCGCTTTGGCGGCCGCTGGTACAGCTTTCGGGTGAGTTCGGTGCTCTTCATCTCGCTCGATGCCGACGATGTCGTGTATCAGGACGCCGCCGCGTTCGTCGCGGGACCGTCGCCGCTGGTGCCGGCGGCGAGCACCGGCCATCCCGCGATCGAGGCGGGCACGTCGTTCTACGTGCGCGGCTATAGCGGCGGCGAACAAACGCGCTGGCTGGAGAAGACCTTGCGCGAGGCGAAGCACGATGACGACATCGACTGGATCGTCGTGCAGATGCATCAGGACGCGCTCAGTTCGTCGAAGACGGGCAACGGCTCCGACAAGGGCATTCGCGAAGCATGGCTGCCGCTGTTCGACCGATACGGCGTCGATCTCGTCCTGTGCGGCCACGATCACGACTACGAGCGCAGCCATCCCGTGCGCGGCTGCAACCATCACGCGGGCCGCGATGCCGTGACGGGCGAACGCGTCGACACGTTGCAGCCGCGCCCGGTCTCAACGACGCAGCGCGCCAACGATCCGATCGACACGACGCACGGCACCGTGCATCTGATACTCGGCGGCGGCGGCACGAGCGCGCCGCTCGACGTGTACGGCACCGATGCGGGCACGGGCAATCCGCAAGCTCAGGTCTTCACGAAGCCGAATCGCCCGGTGCCCGGCAAGACGGCGGGCACCTTCGTGCGCCCTGTCGCCGACGCGGTGGAGGACGCCATCTGGTCCGCGCAGCGCGATACCGGCACGGGCTACGGCATCGCCGTGTTCGATCACGATCCGGGCGAACGCGGCGGAAAGACGTCGATCACGATGAACTACTACCACGCGCCCGGTGCGGACAAGACGCCCACCGCCGAGTACGAACTGTTCGAAACCATCGTGCTGGAGAAGCAACGCCGCCGTTGAATATGAACCTCTCGTGACAATTTCCCAAGCGACGGGCGAGGCTCTTATCGCATTGTCCATGCGGTACGAATCTTGCCTCGTAGATGCCGTTGCATTACACCGGGAAACGATCATGAAAAAGGACGACGAGAACGCCGACAATCGCCCGGCGACCGCTGAGACGAACTTTTCGACGTTTGCGGAGCCGCTCGTCGGAGAAGCCATCGCTCAGGCGTCTGCGCTGGAAAACGAAGGCGAGGCGGAACAACTGCACAAGCTGCGCGTGGCGTTGCGACGCCTGCGCACGCTGCTGTGGGCGTACCGGCCCATTCTTCACGAAGACTTCGATACGCAGCAGCGCGCCATCTATAAGTTCCTCGCGAACGCCGCAGGCAACACGCGCGACTGGGACATCCTCATCGGTCTCGTGGAAGCCACCGGCGATCGCGAACTGCTCGACGCATTCCGCCAGAGCCGCTCCGAAGCCTCGAGAAGGAGCCTCGAAACGCTTGCTCATGCGAGTGTCAAGCAGACGCTGCGTGAAGCGATGAGCGAAGCGAATCGCGAGTTGAACACGGCCGCGCAACGCACGCCGCTGACCAAATTCGCTCGGCAGCGCGTCGTTGCAGCGCAAAAGCAACTCAAGAAGCGGATGCGCGTGGCATCGCGCAAAGGCCGCTCGGACTATGAGTCGTTTCATGAAGTCCGCAAGGCCGGAAAGAAGGTGCGCTATCTGCTGGAATTCTTCGAGCCGCTTCTGGGCAAGAAGCAGCGCAAGGGCCTGAAAAACCTGAAGCGCGTGCAAAAGCGTTTCGGTGAACTGAACGATGTCGTCGCCAGCCGCGATCTGCTGCTCGAGCACCGCGCGGCATTGCCGGACGGCGCGGCGGATCGCGCGTTGCGCGTCCTCGAAAAAGAACAGAAGCGCAGGTTCAAGGCCGCCGCCAAGCTGCTTTAGCGGACGGCTGCCCTGTGATGTGGACGAGCGGCGACCAGGTCGCCGCTGCGCTCAGTTCAACGCGACGGCAGCCGCCGCGCCGACAGGCGAGCCTTCTATAGCAACAGACCGCTTGCCGTCCGGTCCGACGGGCACGTCGCCGACGAGCGTCGTGCGATACAGCTGACGGTCGAAGTCGAGATCGAAGATATCTGTCGGCGCGAGGTGGGCCGTCGTGCGGTTGTCCCAGAACGCGATGCTGCCTGGTTCCCACTTGAAGCGGATCGTGAACTCGGGACGCGTCACATGTTCCCAAAGCAATTCGAGCAGCGCCTGACTCTCGCGCGGCGTCAGGCCGACGATGGACTTCAGAAAGCCGGGGCTCACATACAACGCCCGCTCTCCGGTTTCGGGATGCACGCGCACGAGCGGATGTTCGCTGACGAGCGTGTGTTCGTTGACCGCCTTCGCGAAGGCGTCCGTGCCGCTCGCGCCTTGCGGCGGCGCGAAGCGATGTATGCCGCGCAAACCGTCGACGAATGCGCGCAGCGTCGCGGACAACTTCTCGTAAGCGATGACGAGGTTGGTCCACTGCGTATCGCCGCCATACGGCGGAATGGTCACGCCGCGAAGAATCGATGCAAACGGCGGATTGACCGCTGCGGTCACATCCGTATGCCATCCGGTCCACGGCCGCAGCAGCGCCTGACCTTCGAAGCGCGTTGCCTTGCGAAACTTCGAGATGGAGTACAGCTCGGGATGCCCTTCCACATGACCGAATACGGGATGCCCGACCGTCAATTCGCCGAACTGCGCCGAAAACGCGACATGCTGTTCATGCGTGAGAAACTGCTCGCGGAAAAACACCACGCGCCACTTCAGCAAAGCCGCACGAATCGCCGCAACCTCTGCCGGCTGCAACGCACGCGTCAGATCGACGCCGCTAATCTCCGCGCCGATATGCGCCGACAAAGGACGCACTTCGATGTCGTGTTCGTTTGTCTGCTGTGCGATGACGGCTGCGTTCATGAGCAAAATCTCCGCTTTGAATGTTGGTCTGTTTCTGCGAGCTACCTGACGACGTTAGCTGCCTTGCGCGTCGGGATCGTCGGTGAAGAAGTAGTCGCGCCACGACTTCGGCTCGTGGCGAATGACGCCGACCTTGAACAGGAAAGCGCCGAGTGCGAGCGTGTTTTCAGGGGTCGTGGAGAAACTCACGTCCTTGTCGTTCAGGATGCGTTCGACGAATGTCGCCGACAGTTTCGATGCGTCCTGTCGGACATAGATGGCCGCAGCCTCCGGCTTGTTCGATCGAACGAGCCGCGCCGCATCGACGAGCGCCGCGCGCACGGCCGCATAGGTCCGCGGGTTATCCTTGCGCCATTTGTCGGATGTGACGGCAACGCTGCTCGTCGCCGGGCCACCCAGTATGTCCGTCGAACTGATGACCTTGTGAATCTTCGGGTCGTCGAGTTCCTGATACTGATAAGGCGCGTTCGAGAAGTGAAGGTTGATGACCGAGCTGCCTGCGAGCATGGCCGTCGTTGCATCCGCGTGCGGCATGTTCACTTCGAACCTGTCGAGACGCGCGTACTCGGCATCGCCGAACGCCTTCGCCGAAGCCATCTGCAACAATCGCCCCTGCTGGGAGACGGCGACCGACACCACCGCGATGCGGTCGTTCTCGCCGATATCCGCGATGCTGCGAATGCGCGCATCGTTCGATACGAGATACACCGGCACCGCGCTTTGCGCCGACATCGCGCGGAAATCCTGATGACCGCGCGTGCGGTCCCATATCGTCATCAGCGGACCGATGCCCAGCGTGGCGATATCGGCGGCACCCGAGAGCAAGGCTTCGTTGACCGCCGCGCCGCCGGACAGCGTGGTCCATTGCACGTCGATATGCAGTCCCGCGCGCGCGCCTTCCTTCTCGATCAGCTTCTGGTCCTTCGCCACTTTCAGGAGCAAGGAGCCGATGCCATATTGATCGACGATGCGTACCGTTCCTTCCGCGTGCGCCGCACTTACTGCAACAAACGATGCAACGAGCATAACCAGCACAAGCAGTCGATTGAATGCGGCAGATGCCCTCATACGCTGAACGTCCGAGCGAAGTGTCAGGAGCGTTCACTGTACAAGCGCGGCGCTTGCGCACAAACGAAGGAAGAATGCTACGAATATGCTTGCGCGCGATATGCCAAACGCGCGGCTCTTGTGGAAATCAATGTGGCGGCAAATCGGCGGGCGCGCTGAACGCGTCTACCGTATAGCCCATGTTGAAATAGCCCGCGCGCGCGTAAAGGGCGATCTGTTCGAGCCGCTCCGGGCCGCTTGCCTGCTCGTCGCGTTGCTTCGGTTTGCTTGCGTCCGAGCATCCGCACGCTCGCATCGCCCGCTCGTATGCGCGTTGCCGCCAGCGTTGCCGAGCCCGTCCTACGGGCACCAATAACGCTTGCCAGTATTGCGTCAGGATCTGCGACATGGCCGGCTCCGACAGTGCGTGAATGATTCCAATCTATCTCGCCGATAAGGAATCGGCAAACAAGACTTAGTGAAATGCATTGCAGGCGCTGCCTGTGGCCCTTAATGACCGAAGCCCGGACGTTGGAACACCAGTTGAAGTCGCCGCGCCTGATCCAGGTGAAGCGTGAATGCCGGCCGGACTCGCACGAGCAGTACCTTCACATCCGCGCTATGCGTGGATCGGATGAAGTCATCGACCGTATTGACGAGCCGCCCGAGAAAATCGACCTCCCGTTCGAGATAGGCTTGCGCGAATGCATATTCGTCTTCCTCGCCGAGCATGTCGGTATCGTCTCGGCTTTGACGTGCGAGCGCGTCGCTCATGCTGCTCGGCTGCGCGTTGGCGCCGAGCCTTCGCAACATGTCGTTCGTCTCCTGTGCGATCTGCGCGTTTTCATCGACGATGCGCCTGGCAAAACTGCGCAGACTGGTCGACCGTGTCCTGCGCAACGCAATCTGCGCTGCTGCGATCTCCGCATGATTCGCGGTCAGTAGAACACCGACCATCTGCGCGTCCGACAGCGACCGGCTCTGCGCACGAGCGCCGACGATGTGCGCCATGAGAAGCAGGCAGCCGCACGCGATCCTCCGTCTTCGTTCATTCACGCTCGCGCCTATCTACTGGATCGGTGTCGCGGGTCCACCTCGAAGAGCCGGCCCCATTCGTAATCGACGTGATCGGGACGCATCGGGAAAACGCCCGCGCCGGGCGTGAACGTTAGTTCCCCGAAGTAGATGTTCCCGTTGGCTTCGTAAAGATCGACTCTCACGTATTCAAACTCTTTCGCCAGCACGCCCGCTATTTCAAGCAGCGAATCGAGCGATTCCGGCGGCGGCGCAGGCGTGTCGCTACGGTGGTAGTGACCCAACCAGATGTCCTGCAACCGCCACTCGGCGTCATACGTATCGCCGCGAGGATGATCGGTGAAGCGGCCCGATATTACCGTGATGAAAATCGTCTGCTGGCCGGATGGCGAGTTGAAGACGTGAAACTTCAGGTCGGCAGGAACCTGGCCATCTTCGGCGAGCAGCAGCGCTTCGAAAAAGATGCGCGGCTCGATCATGCGGTAATGGCGTTCCCGCGCCACTCTGTAGAAGGGCGTGGACAGCCATTTTTCTGCTAACGCCGAGAGTTGCTCGAACGACACGCGGCTTTTGTCCTTCACCACCTCCACGAAGCCGCTGCCGTGATTCGCCTTCATGACGAAGGACGAAGGCAAGGCATCGAAGACTTCTTTCGTGAAAGCACCGGGTTCTGCCAGCAGAGGAATGAGATGTCGCGTGCCGATCTTGTCCGCCACATAATCGCGGACCTTCAATTTGTCGGTCAGATCGATGTAACGCGGGTCCGGATAGAGACAGCGATGCAGGATCTTTTCATTGAACGTCCTGGGATTCCACATGTTCGGGAATCGTCCGACGTTATGACGGTGCAAAAGGCTTAAGAACACCGAGTCCGGCAGCCACGCCTTGGCGCCGTCGATGAGTGTCTTGGCAAACATCCGGGAGCCCTCATGCCTCGGGGGAGGACGGTGGCACGATCTTCTGCTCGTTATGGCTCGTTCCACCGGCGACGATTTCAGCGAACGATTCTTGCAAATGACCGCCGTGACCGAATGTGCGGATTGCCACATTGCAACGCGTGAGTCGCGCGGCGAACGCATCGTCAGTGCGCCTCTCCGCGCCCCTTATTGACCGCAGCGGCGCCGGCCGGAAACAAGCTGCCGATGCGCGAATGGATGTTGTCGTTCGGCTCGGCAACGCTGCTCGGCCTCCAGCTTGCGGACGACGTCATCGCAGGATCGCCGGCCGGTGCGATGGCGCCTCCGCCTGGCGCATCCAATGCGTCGGCCTTTTCGCGTGCCGGTGTCGATACGCGCTGCACGCTTCGCACGCGCGGATGCGTCTTGTCGTTCTTCTTCGCCTGACGAGCGGAGCGCAAAGCAGGCTGCGCGTGGGTCGTCCTCTCGTTGGCATGCGCATGGGAGCGCGTCGATGCTCTTCGCGTGCTTGCCGACGTTTGCTCGGCGCGACCATGACTGCTCGTCGCCGCCTTCGTGACTGCCGGTGAGGCTCTCGTCTCCGACGTCGACGCAATTGAATGGGGCGCTTCAGGAATGACCGTGCTCTTTGTATCGCCAACATCGAGCGAAGAGGGTGACGCTTGCGTTGCAGCCAGCGTGTAGCACGCAGGCGCCGATGCAATCACGCCGCATGGTGCGGTGTCTGCCGGCGCCGGCGATTCGAACGTGGCCCGGCCGGGTACACCCGTCATCGCGACGAAGCGTTCCTGAGCGCGCGCAACTGCGTCTTCTGACGTCGAGCTTCCGGCCGCATCTCGCGTCTGAGTGCCAGCGGCCGGTGCAACCGGCGGGAGCTTGTGAACCGTCCCCACCGCACTGACGCGGCTTTCATGTCCGTCGCTGGCCCCGGGACTATGCGACGTTCGCACCCACGCGGAGATACCGATGACGATGCACATGCCGACGGCCAGCACTGCAATCGAACTCCGCTTGACAGCGAACGAGCTTGGCATCGAAAGCAACGTTGCCGATCTATCCGCGCTGCCTGACGCGGTTGCATCGTCCGTTTCATCACGGCGCATGCCGCCGACTTGCGATGAAGCGGCGCGCACCATCGAGCGTGCCGACTCGTCCATCCCGAAGAGCGAGGCCTGGGTTCGCGTCAGCACCGCTCCATGCCGGTCCGCGCCGCAATAAGGACACGATAAGTTATCCGCCGGCGATACGCTCTCGCAACGAGGACAAACGACGCAGTAAAGCGAGCGCAACTCTTCCCGCTGATTCATGGTCACATATCGGTTAGAGCGCCGTCTGCGACGCGTTGGTGCATCGGACTCGAAAACGATGTTGCAGACGACGAAACCACCGCACATCGAAATGGACCCGACCTTAGCACACCTATGCACAGTTAGGTAGAAGAGATTGCTTGGGCGATACAGCTGCCTTCGATCCTTCTTTCAGGCATTTTTTTCGGCAGACACCGGCTGCCGTTTTCCTTACACTGAGCGTCGTAGACGACAGTGCAACGACATGGCCTGAACGATGCTACAAGCCTTTCTACAGACAAACGGTGTTGTGACGCGTCGACGACCGCACATGACTTCAACGGTCCACGCGGTCTGCGCTGCTGCTAATAATTCATCCCTTTTTTGCCTAAGCTTCATGGGTGGCGTTCGTGACTCCTTAAGGGCGGCCCATTGCATTCAAGACGAATAGACATGCTCGGCGTTGTCGGCGGCAAGGCCATTAAGAAAGCGCGAGGACGCGCACAAAAAGGGAGAATGCCGTGAAGGTTGGGATCTATTGCGATTCGGGCATCAACGGCGGGCACGAGGAGATGCTCAAGCGCTTCATGGTTGCGCTCGTCGGAAACGCGCAGATCGACACCTTGTATATCCTCGCGCCGAAGCAGAACACCGCGCTGTATGGCTTCGTCGAAGACCTCGCGCGCGCTCATCCGAAAGTCCAGACAATTGGCTTGTCATATACAGCCGAATCGATACGCGGCAATCCGTTCGCGCTGCTTCGTGTGACACGCTCGACAAGCTCCGTTCTGCGCAGACTGAAACTCACGCGCCTGCTTATCGCACAGGGCACCATCGTTTCGGGCCTGGCCGGACTCTTCGCTGCACGGCTGACGCGTACGCGTTCGGTGAGCTATCTGCCGCTCGTCGGCGACGGTCCCGGCAGCGGCCGCCTGATCGACCGAATGAAATGGCTCGTGAAGCGCGGCGTTTATCGCATGCCGGACGAATTCATCACGCTCAACGAACATCTACGCGGCAAGCTGCGCGCGCTCGCGCCGAACGCCCGCACGACGATACTCGCGAACTGCGTGGACGACCGCTTCGCACGATCCACGCTCACGCAGTCGGCGGCCCGCGCCATGCTGGGCCTGCCGGACGACGGGACGACCATCATTGCGCATATCGGGCGAATCGACTTCACGCATAAGCGGCAAGACTTTCTGCTCGAAACGATAGAGCGGCACCCCGACGCCTTCGCGCGTACGATCGTGCTCATCGTCGGTGAAGGACCGGACGCGCAGCGCACGGCCGACCGGGTGCAGGCAAGCCCCATCTTGTCCGCGCACGTGCGCATGGTGGGCGCGCAGTCAGACGTGCTGCCCTATATCGCGGCGAGCGACACGCTGGTGTTGCCGTCTGCTTTCGAGGGCGTGCCGCTCGTCATGATCGAAGCCGTGCTCGCTGAGCGTCCCATCGTCGTATCGCGGGTGTCCGGACTCGATGCTTACCTTCCAGAGACGTTGCTGTTTCCTCCCGGCGATCACACGGCGTTCGTCAAACGCATCTTCGCGGCGCCCGAGGTGCCCATGGCTCCGCTCGCGGCCGAGTTCCGTCGCCGCTTCTCGCGTGAGACCTTCGAGGCACAGGCTCAACGGGCGATGACGCTACCGCTTCCATCGCGGGATACGTTCGACGCTGCGTCGCCCCCGCGCTCGGACGTGCTGGAAAAATAGCGTCCGGCCTGTTCTTTGAATCGGTCAGGTGTTTCCGGAACTCAGCGGCCATCGTATGGGCTGAGTCGTTATTCTCAGCCTTGCGTCGCTGATTCGCGCTGCGGCTGAAGAGAGTGAGTTTGGCTGGTTGGCGTCGGTGCTTCGTTTGTCGTCGTCGCTTTCCCAACGCGCGACGCGCGACGGACCGATCATCACGCACCGCATTCATGCGGGGCCGCCGCGGACGTCGGTCTCGCAGGCACTGCGCGCGCCGTTGCGGCGCGCGGCGAGGTTACGCTCCGGCGTGCAGCGGCCGGCGCGTCATTTGCAGAAGCCGGCCCCATTCATAGTCGACGCTTTCAGGAAGCATCCGCAAAACTCCCGCGCCCGGCGTGAACGTTAGTTCACCGAAGAAAATGTCATCGTTGCGCGAATACAGATCGACACGCACGTATTCGAAGTCTTTCGCGAGCGCGTTGGCCACTTCGAGCAACGCGTCGAGATTCTTGGGGCGAGGAACAGGCGTCTCGCTGCGGGCGTACGCGCCGAACGTGATGTCCTGCACGTTCCAGTCGACGTCGAAGATGTCGCCGCGCGGGGTCTCTCCGAAGCGGTCGGAGATCACCATGATGTAGATGGTCTGCTTGCCCGATTTCTCGTTGAACACGTGAAACTTCAGGTCGGCGGGCACGACGCCGTCGTCGTCCAGAAGCAGCGTTTCGAAATACACACGCGGCTTGATCGCGCGATAGTGCCGCTCCCGCGCAATCTTGTAGAAGTCCGTCTCGAGCCACTCTTGCGCAAGCGCCGCGAGTTCTTCGAACGTCGTATCCTTCTTGTTCCGCACGACCTTCACGAAGCCGCTGCCGTGGTTGGCCTTCATCACGAACTCGTTGGGCAACTGGTCGAAGACGGTCTTGGTGAATACGGCGGGTTCGGCGATCAACGGGATCAGATACTGCGGGCCGATCTTTTGAGCGATGAAGTCGCGCACAGCGAGCTTGTCGCTGAGATCCACGTAGCGCGGATCCGGGTGCAGGCAGCGGCTGAGGATCTGTTCGTTGAAGGTGAGCGGACGCTTGAGATTGGGAAATCGCCCGATTCTGCGGCGATGCACGAAGCTCAAGAAGACGTCGTCGGGCAGAAAGACTTTAGCGCTGTCAATGAGCCTTTTCGAAAGCGACATCCGGTTACCCCCTGTAAATGTCATGTAATGTTTAGGCGCGATTCGCGGCCCACGGTGGCGGGCGCCTCGGGCTTTTTCACCGGTTAGGTGTATCCCGAAATCGTCCCAAAGGCAGTGGTCCGGCCACCGTGCGGAACCGTACACAGCACCCCAGAAACGGTTGCCTGCGGATTTTGCTTGTATTAGCCGCATCATTTCGCCGCAGCATGGAGCAAGACCGATTCCTGCTGAATGTATTGAGTCGATCGGCGTCCGGGAAGGGGGGTATCCGGTGCGTCTGCCCGAAAGACGTACAGCGACTCACGCCTTACGGCGAAAGACGCGCGCTGCGTGACTGCGTCCGACGTCTTCGTCGAACCGCAGCGTTTGAATCATCGACTGGCAAATATCGGGCGGCTGCGCACATAGGAAAATAGCGCGCCACCCATTACCTTTTTTCGAAAGCGACTTAAGCGAGTTCTAGCGTATCGGTTTCGGGCGACCTGCTTGAAACGCAAATCATTCTCGACGGTCGCTTTCATTTCGGGAAAGCAAATCAGCGAGGAAACGGCGCGACACGGTGCGTCTAGCCCGCTTTCTCTTCAGACAGATCGCCGAACAAGTCAGGCGTCGCTCCGGGCACGGGTTGCCGCGCCTGCAGATTGCCGCCCCGTACTTCTTCGAGCACAGCGGGAGGAAGCCAGAGGTCTTCCATTGCGCCAATGCCGCGTTCGATCATCTGCTGCAAAAAGAATGATTGCTTGCGTCCCGTTACTTCCGCCAGTAGCCGCAACCGCTGCTCGATTGCTGGCTCGACTCGTACCGCGACCACCTTCAACTTGTTTTCGGCGGTCCTTCTCAACTTCTGCTCCTTCGTGGCAACGAACCCGTTCCTTACACGCGCCGCACAGCTGCGAACGCAGCGGTGCTTCTACCATGGCTCGCGAGGGCGTTGCAATCCTTTTTCGATGCAACTGGTTCATTGCTCGACGAAAAACCGCGCAATGCTACTAGGTGACGGCGCGCGGCAAGCGCCCGCCTGGACTGCGGTGTTAAGAAGTTCCCTGTGTACAGCGGAGCGCCTTGCGTATGGTCCGCGCCATCATGCCAGCCGCGCTGCCGGTGTACTTGCGACCGCAATGGACCGCAGGTACGGCGTCAGCAGGAAAAGCGCGCCCGCGCGAGATCCTCGTGACCGCCATGGTGATCGCCAATGCTAAAATGATTCGTGGTACGTAGTTTTGTTCTGGAATCGACCGCGGCCTTAGAACCGGTGGACGTCGAAGGGAGAAACTCGTTCGCGACGGCTCGCGTGGCGTCGTCGCGACAATGCGGAGAAGAGCGTGCTGGCTAGCGTTCGTCCGGGCGCTGTGACGACCAGACGACGATGTTATGGCCGTAGCTGCACCGCGAAGCTAATCGCTAGCCGCTGTGGAAACTTGGTCGATACCGGAGCGGCGGCGGCGGATGCCACCGCCCAGCGATTATTTAAACTGCGGGCGGTTCAACGTCCGCTTAACGCGAAGTCGCGCGCAGGAGATCTCGCGCCGTGCCCAGCATGCCGTCGGCGATGGCGGACGAGTCGATCTTATAGCTACCGTCTTTCAATGCGGCCTTGATGGATTCCACCTTGGCAGTATCGATGTCCGACGCGTGGGAAGAGAACGCCGCACTCGAAGACAGGCTGATAGCCGAGCCGTCGCTCGCGGCGGGCGCGACCTGTTGCGCGCTGCTGGCGCTCGGCTTCGTGCCGGTGCCCGCCGCGCGCTTAACGGTGATCTGGGTCGAGGAATCTGCGCTTTTGATGGTCTGAATGTTCATGGTTTCGGTTCTCGCTGGCTTTATTGCTTAACGGTGCCTGCGTTGAAACCTTTACCATCCGACGCTTCATGCGGTCGGCCGATCGCCCCGGGAATCGCCCGAAAGCCTTATCCGACAAGGCTTCCGGCAAATTGCAACAGTTTGCAACAAAGTGTAAAAGACGCCGTTCACGCGTTCATGAAGACGGCGCCGAAGACGGACGCGCTGCGGTCGGTCGGCGCGCTTGCCTGCTGGAGCGGCGCAATCTGAGCCAGCTTGTCGGCGAGCGCAGCTTCGGAGAACGGCTTCACCACATAGCCGCTCGCACCCGCGCGGATCGCCGCGATCACGTTTTCGCGCCGGGTCTCGGCGGTCACCATCAGAACCGGAACGTCGGCGTGCTCCTCGGACTTGCGAATCTCCTGGAGTAGAGTCAGCCCGTCCATGTTCGGCATGTTCCAGTCCGTGATGACGAGATCGAACCGCTGCGTCTTGAGTTTCTCGAGGGCCGACACGCCATCGACTGCTTCGTCGATCAGCGTATAGCCGATCGCCTTCAGCATCTTTCGAATCAAACTGCGCATGGTGGTCAAGTCATCGACTACCAGCAAACGCATTTCCGTTTTAACCATCTGTCAATCCTTTCTCTCTTTTCTTTCCTGCGCATCGCCCACTGCACGCAGCCATGCGCAGCGCTAGCTCACTACGCGCTCGGGCAACGCGAGGTATCGCCCGGCGGACCGCCACTCGACCGAAGGAATTCGTCCAGCTCGAAACAAGCCTTGACGACCGCCTCGATCGCCTCTTGTGCGATATCGTTTTCCATCGCCGCCAGCCGACGGCGAAGTTCATGCAGTTGCTTGACCATGTCACCCACCTCATTCCGGACAAGAAACTCGCCCTGCGATTCTCCGTGGCAAGGCGAATCTCCGTGATTCGGCGCCTCTTGACTCGCGCGCCGGTTTGTCAGCCGCATGGCGACACCTTCCGACTCAGAACGTCGACCAGTCGCCGTCAGCGGCTGCCGCGACCGCTACCGGCGGCGCGACCACGGGCTTCGTCGCATGCGTCGCCGAGGGCGTTCTCTTAGTGACGGACGCTTGCGTCGGCTTCTGTTCGTAGCCGCCGGCCGCCGGCGCGTTTAAGGACTGCGCCGTGCGGAACACAGCGACCGCTGCGGTCAGATGCTTCGCCTGATCCTCCATGGAGCCGGCCGCTGCCGCCGCTTCTTCGACGAGCGCCGCGTTTTGCTGCGTGACCTCGTCCATCTGCGAGATGGCCTGATTCACCTGTTCGATGCCGCGGCTCTGTTCGTTCGAGGCCGATGCGATCTCGCCCATGATGTCGGTGACGCGCTTGATCGCGGTGCCGACGCGCTGCATCGTGTCGCCCGCCCTCGCCACCAGCTCGGTTCCGGCCTGAACACGGCTGCCCGAGGTCTCGATCAATTCCTTGATTTCCTTCGCCGCAGCCGACGACCGCTGCGCGAGGCTGCGCACTTCGCTTGCCACGACGGCGAAGCCCCGGCCTTGCTCACCGGCTCGTGCGGCTTCGACCGCCGCGTTGAGCGCGAGGATGTTCGTCTGGAACGCGATGCCTTCGATCATGCCGATGATCTCGGCGATCCTCGCGGAGCTGTCTTCGATGCCGGTCATCGTCTCGACGACCTGGCTGACGATGGCGCTGCCTTCGTTGGCGACGGTACTCGCGTTGTCGGCGAGACCACTGGCCTGTCGCGCGTTCTCGGCGTTCTGCTTGACGGTCGCGGTCAGCTCTTCCATGCTCGCTGCGGTTTCCTCGAGAGAGGCGGCCTGCTGTTCCGTGCGCGACGACAAGTCCGTGCTGCCCGCGGCAATCTCGCCCGACGCCGTTCGAATGACATCGACGGACTCCTTGATGCCATTCGCAAGCGACGAGAGCTTCGCGAACGCGGCTCGCACCGCCACCATCAACGTCGCGAGTTCATCGCGGCCGACGACCTCGACGCGGTGCGTCAGATCGCCCTGCTCCAGTGCCTTCATTGCCGCCAGCGCGTCAGCCAGGGGCTTGGTCACGGATCGCGTGATGACCAGCATCGCGGCGATCGCCACCAGCACCGCCGCTATCGTCGATGCGAAGGACAGCGCGACCGCTCGGTCATAGGCGGCGTGCGCGTGCTTCGCCGACTCGTCGGCCAGCTCGAACTGATGCGCGACGAGCGCGTCCAGCGCCGTGAAATATTTGGCCTGCGCGGTCGCAACCGGTCCCGCGAGTTGCGCGCGGGCGTCTTCGATCTGCCCCGCCGTCAGTAGCTTGACCGCTTCCTGGCGGGCTGCGGTGTTCGCGGCGCGCGCCTCGACGAGCGCATTGAAAAGCTCGCGCCCGCGCGCCGACGTAATCATGCGGTCCACTTTTTCGAGCCGCTGCGAGGTTGCTTTGGTTGCTTCGAGCACGCCGGCTTGCATGGCGGCGACGTCCTCCGGCTTTCCGGTGATCGCGGCGCGCTGCAGCCGAAGCACGGTCTGGCTCGCGGCATCCTTCGCTCTGCTAACTTCTGCGGCCTTGACCATCCGGTCATCGGTAATGAGCGTGATCTCGCTATCGAGACCGCGCATATTGAGGAAGTTGATCGTCGCGATGAGCACGAGCAGCGCGACGACGACGCCGAAGCCGATGGTCAGCCGTGCGCCGACCTTGAAGTTGTGCAGGTTCATTTTGGATTCCGGGGACCGGTTATTCAGGACGTGTTTTCGGAAGGCGCTTGCTAACTGCTGCGTAGCGCGGCCGGTCGCCGGTTGCTGGGTTCCTGCAGGGATCGCCTGTCGGAATTGAATCGCTGGTTACTGTCGCCTTCCTTTCTCAGTATCGGCAGAAAGGATGAAAGCTTTACGTCAAGTTTGCTGCGCCCGGGCGCGCATATCGGCATGGATGACCGAACGGCTCGCTTGTCGCGACTTTGCTGGTCTTGGTGATGGGTGATCGCGGCACTTGCCTGCTTGGCTGCGTCGCTCAAGGGCTCAGTGGAAGAAGCGTTAGTCGTGCGCGTTGAAAAGGGAGATCGCGGCTGCCTTCGACAGAACCGCCTCAGCGATGCAAGCGCACAGCGGTCCGCCAACAAGCGATCAGCGGCCGAAGTGCGTCATGCGTCAAGCTGCCTGCAACGCCGCGCTTTGCGCGCGCGCGGCCTTCGCCTTCGTCTTGCCTGCGCGCGACGGCGGCTGACAGATGCCGCAGATCATGCCGTGCGTCGGTTCGTGCGCGTGCGCGACGAACTTGCCTCGGCAGCGCGTGCAGCCCGCGAGGCGCAAGATCCCGGCTTCCTTGAAGCGCACGAACGTCCAGGCGCGCGTCAGGTCCATCTGCAGTGCTTCGCCGTTGAGCGTGAAGTGCTCGGCGTACAGCGCGTACGCGCGGCTCAACAGATCGACGCGGTCGAGGTTCGTGCTGTTTTGCTCGAGAAACGCATAGACGTTGGCGAACATCGATGCGTGAATGTTCGGCCCCCACGTCAGGTACCAGTCTTCCGAGAACGGCAGCATGCCCTTGGGCGGCGAAGCGCCCTTCACTTCCCGATAAAGACGAATCAGACGATCGCGCGAGAGCTTCGGAAATTCCGATTCCAGCACCTGCATGCGCGCGCCCAGCTTGATGAGCGTGATGGCGCGCAGAACCTGTGCGGCTTCATCGGCGAGGCTCTTCGAAGTCGTGGTCGTGCTCATGGTCAGGCGGCGATGAGAGCGGCGGTGGACAGGGCCGAGACCGGCGCATCGATACTGCGGCTCGCGAGGCCACCGAGCATTTCGTCCGCGCTCATGCGGAAGAAACACAGCAGTTGCGACGACGAAGCGAGCTTGTCCGTTTGCGCCGGCGAGAGGTTCAGAAGCGTATCGGCGATTTCCGCCGACAGGCCGAGATGCGCCTGCGCAGCTTCCCGGTCGGAGGCCAACACGCGCCGCGCGAGCGTCAAGTAAGACAGGTTCAACTCGCGGATGGACGAAAGGTCTGGGCTGGCGTGTGTCATGGCTGGCGTACCGAGGTAACTGTGACCGGGTTATGCGTCTTGGGGCGCCGTGACTCACAGCGCGAAGCAATTGTCTGGCTAATCGCAGCGATCTGCAACAAAAAGTTACAGTGGCAAACGTTCGCGAAGGGCCGTTTCGCGGTTGCAAACGTTATCTGCTGAGGAATTGTCTCGCGGCCGACGCTTCGCTAATCGTATGAAATTCGATTTCTTACGAAATTTAGCCCCGAAACTTCGGTTCCTTTGCGCCGATATAGTGTTTTATTCTAATAATTGCGACTACGCAGTCATCGGCAATATTTGCGTCGTTACGGTTTTACCGCGGCTATTACACGACAGTGTTACCACCGCTTACGCTTTTCGTAACAATGTGCTTGCCGGAATGCAGCTTGTTCGGCGACCTCGCCTCGACAGCGCCCGACCGAAAACTGAGGCAAGTCGACGAGCGCACGAGACCGAAGTCGTCATCCGACCGAACGTGCCGCTCGTCGTGTGACTCGATGCTCGTACCAGTTGCTAGCAACGACGCTAGTCGCAGCGCGACCGCACTTGGCCAAAGCGCGGCTTACCGGCCGGAACGCTGCTTGCTCGGTGGTCGTGAGACCATAAGGAGACGACCATGCCGGACCAGCGGAAGCCGGGCGGGAACGATAAAGCACGCAGCGCCACGCCCCGCCGAGCGCCTTCCGCGCCACGCTACAAAGAAGACAAACGGGCTTACGCGGCCACGCATTCCCCAGAGAACTCCCAACCGGAGCGCGGCAACTAGCCGGCCGAATGAGCATCATGCGCGAGATTCGGATGAAGGCTTCGTCAGCATCGGCGGCGCTTGTCCTGCTTGCCGGGTGCGTCGCGGGCAGCATGCCTCCTCCGGGCCGGCATCTCACGGACACGGAGTGCCGCGATCTGGCCGCGCTCAGGAAGAACGCGGGTCCGACGACGATGGCACAGCACCAAGTGGAACTCGGGGCGTTGCGCAAGGCCGGCTACGACCCGTCTCCCTTCTACGACGATCCCTACTACCCCTACGATTTGCAGCAGGCTCAGCGCCTCGTCGACTATTGGTTCCAGACGGAATGCCCGCCCGTTCTGGCGCAGTGACGACGGCCGCCCGACGCGGCGTCGCAATTCCATAAGAGCACATGCCCGCGGGGATGCCAAAGCGCCGCGGCAACTGGAGAACGTATGGCGCAACAAGACAACGGCGCGGACAAGCGCCCACGCATCGCGCTCGCGCTGCAAGGCGGCGGCGCGATCGGCGCATTTCAGGCGGGCGTTCTGGAGGCATTGCACGACGCGAACATCGAGATCGACGCGTGCTGCGGATCGTCGATCGGCGCCATCAACGCCGCGATCTTCTTCGGCAACGCGCCGGAGAATCGCATCGATCGGCTGAGGCGGTTCTACCGTCGCGTGTCGGTTCCGGGCACGACGCTGCGCGACCGGATGGCGTCGTTGATCGGAGGACTGGCATTCGCGAACGACGACTTTCGCCGCATGCTGGCCGAAGCCGACCAGAGTTACGCGATCAGCGCGGGCCTGCCGGGTTTCTTCACCCGACGTCTTGCGGTCCCCTGGACGACCGGCAGCGAAGCGCCCGAACTCGCGAGCATCATGGATATGCGCCCGCTCTACCAGACGCTCGCCAGCCTCTGCGATTTCGACGCACTCAACCGCAGCGCGACGCACGTCAGTGTCATCGCAGCGAACGTCGCGACCGGCGAGCCGCATTACTTCGATAATCGCAGTGACGGTCTAGAAGCACCGATGATCGTCGCGTCGGGCTCGCTGCCCCCGTGGTTCGCAGCCGTGCAGATCGGCGACGCGTGGTACTGGGACGGCTCGCTCGTATCTGCCGCGCCGCTGCAACGTATCGTCGACACGGCGCCTGCGGATGTCGAGACGGTCATCTTCCGTGCGGACTTATGGACTCCGGAGGGCCCGGTGCCGGACAATCTGACCGACGCCGAGATCCGGCAGAAGAACATCGAGCATGGCAGTCGCGCGGCTGCCTTCCATCTGGCGTTCGACGAATCGCAGCGCCTGAGGGCCCTTCTCGCCCATGCGCTCGAATGTATTCCGGCGGCGCAACGTCAATCCGATCCGGAACTGATGAATGCAGCGGCGCTTGCGGGCGCGCGGCCGGTCCGCATCGTCCCGGTCGACTACGCGTTTTCCCAGCGCGAGTGGCACTACAAGGACGGACAGTTCACCGCAGCGGCGATCGAAACGCACTGGGCCCACGGGCGAGAGGCAGCGCAAGCGGCGCTCGCCGGTATCGATAAGCGGGATTGAAGCCGCGTCGCTACATCGACGATTCGACAAGCGCGATTTGCCGAAAGGCCAAGGCGTTCGCCCCCTCGCCGGCTGCTATGACGCCTTACGCGTGCACCCGAAACGGCGGCAGCGGCATCTCGTCGCCCTCTAGGAAAGCGGTCGCGCACCGAACGGCGAAGTTGATGGCGCCCTCTTCGTTGGCGAACATCCCTAGCTTTCCCAGCGATGTGGCGTGGCCGTCTTCTTCGAGCACTGCGACAGAGGCCACGAAGCCATTGCCGGCCTGGGTGATACGCGGCTCGAAGGCCGCGCCGCGGTGATAGATGATCATGTTCGTCTCTCTCAGGTTCGGTCCAGTCAGTCCACGGCTTGTCCTCGAAGAAGCCGTGCCGTTCACTGTCTGAACGTCTTTGTAATAAGGGCCAGCGGAAGACCGCCTTGCGGCCGCCGTCTAACCTTTGTCAAACCGTGAGAAGAATAATAAACCGTCGCCTCGATCGCACCGGTTTTAACAAACAGTAACGTATCTGCAATGAGCTCTTAAGATAGACGATTGGAAGCGGGTTCCGAATGCTGCGCGAAAAGACAAAGCCCCGACCAACGTTCGATGGCCGGGGCTTGCGCTTACGACGGTATTGCGATGGAAACAACGACTGCCTTAACAGCTTGCGCCTCGAGACTGCTCTCTCGGTACTGCGCGACTCTGAACCGCTACTGCGACATCCGCTGCATCCGGTAAGTTTGAGGTAGGCCGGTTCGCTCGGTACGTTCGTTTCGCGATTCATGGCGCTTGATTGCTCGCCATGGAAAGCAGTGTATGCGTCATCGGACAGTGAGCATCCGATGAAAAAGCGGTGAAAACGCTGTCTTCCCGGCCGAATGCTTTTTCTCTCGCTGCCGATAAAGACGGCGGTCGGCACCCGGACGTGAGCACCCTCAGTTTGCGAGAAACATAGCGGCAAGTGCGTGACCGGACGCGCCCGCGCAGTCGTCGCATTTTCGCGGCGCCGTCATAAATCTTCGTTCTAATACGGCTCGTCGCGGTCTCGCCCATCGGTGGGACCGTCGATTGCGAGGCTCTACCGCCGCGACGAAATCGGACACCGCGTGATGCCGTCCGCTTAGGGCCGGTCAACCAAGGACAATAGAAGCGATGAACATTGCAACGAAGTGCATAGTGACGACTGCCCTCGCATGGGGCCTCTCCACCGCCGCGCTCGCTCAGGGCAATGCCGGCGGCATACCCGGCGGTAACGGCGCCGGCCGCGGCGGTGTCGGCGTCGGCACGCCCAACGGCAACGGCGAAACCGGCACGCCTGCCGGTCCCACGGGAAAACACTCGACGCTTCATCTGAAGCACCGCCATCACAAGCACAAGCCGACGAATTGATCCGCTGACGCCAGCTTGCCGCTTCGCTTCCGCGGCGCTCGCGTGAACCGTTGAGGTATCGGCAACGGGCGATGGTCTCGCCCGCCGCCCACGGTTCATCGATCAGCGCGGCTGGCCGCACGCGCGCAGTTCCGCGCCGACGCGTGCCGCGCTCGACAGACCGCTATCGTTCGACATCACCACTTCCCCGCGCAGCGAACGTCGCCCAACTCGCGATGGCGACCCGCCTCCGCTCGCGCAGTTCGTGCGACCGTGCCCGCCCGCCGGGCCGACGCGTCGCTCCCTGCCGCGCGACAGTCGCCTTCCATGGCCGCGAGCCACACGTCTGCCGACCACGCACGTTCTCTGCTCCTCCGAAAGCGGAGGTGTCTCATGCGCGACATTGTGCTATTCGACCTGGACGGGACCATCGGGCTAATTCAACACCGGGTCCACCACATCAGCGGAAAACGGCGCAACTGGCCGGCTTTCTTCGCCGCATGTGGCGACGATCTGCCGAACGTGCCGGTGATCGAAACCCTGCATACGCACGCAGCCCGGCATCGCATCTGGATCGCGTCGGGCCGCAGCGACGAGGTGCGCGCCGAGACGGAAGCGTGGCTCGATCTATATGTGGGGATGCAGCACATCGACACGCTGCTGATGCGCCGCGCTGGAGACCGGCAGGCCGACGACCGGCTCAAGCGCGGATGGCTGCACAACGGCTCCATCCCGCGCGAAAGGGTCCTGTGCGTCTACGATGACCGGCAGCGAGTGGTCGATATGTGGCGATCCGAAGGCCTTGCATGCTTTCAGGTTGCGCCGGGAGACTTCTGATCACGAACAAGCGGCTGCCGACGTCCGGAAAGTTCTGCTGTGCGAAAACTTTCACTAAAGATATGCCGACAATTGCCGTATTCCGATTGTCGCTCGGCGTCGATGCCGGCCACACCGAGGATTCGCAGTGCAAACATCGCTCATTCATCTGCCATCGACGTCGAAGGACCGCCTCGCAGCGGCCGTCACCGCCGCCATCGCACTGATCGGCGCTTTCATGGTATGGCCGTACGCCAGGCAGCCCGGCCCGGTCGTCGTTCCCTTTCTGCCGATCTTCGCGACCTGGGTCACCTTGACGGAAGGTCTCACCGCCTTTTTGCTGTGGACCCAGTACCGCATCTCCGGGCGTCTTCTGTTCGCGACGCTCAGCGGTGCGTACGCGTTCGTCAGCCTGATTGCGGCCGTCCAGTTGCTCGTCTTTCCCGGCGTTTTTTCGCCGGGCGGCCTGCTGGGCGCCGGTGCGCAAACCGCCGTCTGGATCTGGGTCTTCTGGCATGGCGGCTTTCCCGCCCTCGTCACCGTGTCGCTGGCTGCGCGCTCCTGCGCGCCGAGCGTGCGCAATCGCGCGCCGGGACACGTGGCCCTCTTCGGCGCGCTCGCGCTCGCCTTCGGTTGCGCGGCGCTGGCCATCATGGGCAAAGACATCCTGCCGGTCATGGTGGCGTCGGGCGGCTCGTATTCGGGCCTGTCGAGCAGTCCCGCTGCCTTGATCGTCGAGGCCACGTGTCTCGCGGCGCTCGGCCTGCATGTTTCGACCACGCGGCTGCGCTCGTTGATGGACCTATGGCTCGCCGTCGCGTTGCTGGCGGCGCTCATCGACGTGACGCTCACGCTGTCTGCCGGCGCGCGCTACAGCGTCGGCTGGTACGCGGCCCGGGTCGCCTCGATGTTGTCGTCCAGCGCGGTTCTCGGGATGCTGATCTACGAGACGAGCGGGCTCTACCGCAAGCTGACCGATGCGCATGTGAAGCTGATCGAGAGTTCCGCGCGCGACGGGCTGACGGGCGTTTTCAACCGCGCCTATTTCGACGAGCGGTACAGCCACGAGCATGCGCTCGCCGCCTCGTCCGGCTATTCGCTTTGCGTGCTGCTGATCGACGTCGACAACTTCAAGGCGTACAACGACACCTTCGGGCACCTGGCCGGCGATGATTGCCTGAGGAACGTCGCTCACGCGCTGACCGGGACGCTGACGCGCACGGGCGGCTTCGTTGCCCGATACGGCGGCGAGGAATTCGTCGTGGTGCTCCCGGCTTGCGACGCGGCGGCGGGTCTCGCGGTCGCCGAGACGCTCCGCGCAGCCGTCGAGCAGGCAGCGTTGCCCGCGCCGAGGGCCGGCGCGGTGGTCACCATCTCGGTCGGTCACGCGTGCCGGGACGCCGCGTCGCGGCAGACGGCGAAGGCGCTGCTCGAAGCTGCCGACGCGGCGCTGTATGCGGCGAAGGCAGGCGGCAGGAACCGCGTTGCCAGCGCACGTCCCGATAAGCCGAGTGGCGGTCTCGTTCGACAGACTTCGGCGTCCTGAGCGGGACGCGCGTTCTGACGATCTATGAGGAACCGTCGCGATCCGTCGATTCATCGAACGACACGCCGGAGCCCACTCGCGCATAACCGCTCCCTGGGACTCATGCGCCGGGCATCACGCGTCGCAAGCCGCTCCCGCGCTGCGAGATCTTCCAGCGCGACGAATGCGCTTTCTGAACAGCCTGCTGCCGAATCTCGGCGCGGCATCTTCGTCGATGCTTCCCGCCCTTCGACACTGACAGTCCCTCTCCGGCGCGAAGACACGTCCTACTAACCCGCGGTGACGGCGCTCCCGATCGCGAGATTGAGTTGCGCCACATCCACCGGCTTCGTGAAGTGATAGTCGAAGCCGGCGTCGGCGGTGCGCGCGCGGTCCTGAGGCTGCCCCCATCCGGTGATCGCGATGAGCGTGACGTTCGTCGTCGACGGTCTGGACCTGATGCATTGTGCAACCTCGATCCCGCTCATGCCCGGCAAGCCGAGGTCGAGCAGGATCACTTCGGGCGTGTAGTGGCTCAGTATGTCGACCGCCTCCTCGCCGGAGTAGACGGTCCGCACTTCGTGTCCTTCGAGTTCGAGGAGCGCGGTGAGCGCGTCGGCCGCATCGACGTTGTCATCCACGACGAGAATGCGATGCTTCTCGATCTCGGCGGGAACGGCGGGCATGTCGCGCGCCGGAGCGGGCGGCGGCACCACGCGGCACTGCGCCGGAAGATGAACGGAGAAGCAGCTCCCCTGATCCTTGCCGGCGCTCGTTGCGGTGAGCCTGCCTCCGTGCAGTTCGATCAGCGATTTCGACAGCGCGAGTCCGATGCCGAGGCCGCCCTGCCGATGATGATCGCGATGCACTTGCGAGAACATCGAGAAGATGGCCGACAGCTTGTCGGGATCGATACCGATGCCGTTGTCCGCCACCGACAGCACGATCTCGGCGTCGTCTGCCTTCGCCGTCAGTTCGATGCGCCCGCCGGATGGCGTGTATTTCGCGGCGTTCGTCAACAAGTTGGCCAATACCTGCGCGATTCGCAGGCGGTCCGCCTCGATGTGCAACGGCCGCGAGGGCAGCTTGACGACAAGGTCGTGACCTTTGCCCTCCAGCATCGGCCTTGCGGTCTCCACGGCGTCCTCGACGACATCCCTCAGCGCCACGGGTTCCTTGCGAAGCGTCAGCGCGCCGCGCGTGATGCGTGACACATCGAGCAGGTCGTCCAGCAAGAGCGCCATGGCGGCCGACTGTCGGCGCAGCACCGTGATGCACCACTTGCGGCGCTCGTCGGTCAGGTGAGGCTGTTCCAGAATCTCGGCGACCTGCCGGATGGGAGCCAGCGGGTTGCGCAACTCGTGAGCAAGCGTGGCAAGAAATTCGTCCTTGCGCCGGTCCGCTTCGGAAAGGGCCTGCTCGGCGCGCACGCGCGGCGTCACGTCGCCGAACCAGGCGACCACCGAGCCGTTGAGCGAAGCCGCCACGACGTGGAACCACTGCTCGCCGTGCTCTCCGTGAACGCGTATGTCGAAGGCATCGCGGCCCTCGCCTTCCGCCAACGGCGCGAGCCGCTTCAGGAGCACGTCGGCGTCCCAACCGTGCGGACGCACGTACGTCGTGGAAGTGCCGATGACCACCGCCGTCGCCCGATTGAACAAGTGCGCGGCCGCATCGTTGAGGTAGTCCCACCGAAGTTCGGTCACGCGGCCGTTATGCACGACCGGCGTGAGGATGAAGAACGGCACGCCCGCGCTATTGAGCGCCACGTCGAACCGGTGCCGCGCATCGCGTTCGAGCTGCAACAGGCGCTCGGCCGTCTCCTGCGAAGCGGCTTCCGCCCTGCCGGCCCGTCGCGCGACCTTCGCTAACTGCTGGCCCGAGGCGACGAGAAGTGCGCCGACCACGACGAAAGCCAGCAGCACGATCTGGTCGCCGTGCGCCTCGACACCCAGTCTGCCGACAGGCTTCATCCACAATGCGCCGTACACCGTGCCGACGGCCAGAAGGATCACACCCGACCAGCCGCCGAACAGCACCGTGAGCAAAGGAAGCGACGCGCTGATGAGAAGAAACGTCAGCCGCCCGTGAGCCACCAAGGTGAGAACCTGCTGCGCCACCAGAATAACGGCGGTGGACGCGATCCCGAACAGCAGGCGCTTGCCCGGCGGATACTGCGCGATTCGAACAATCATGGTCGGCAACTCGTCTGTCTGGTTGAACCTTTCGCCTGCATTATGCATTCCTCCTATCTTTGCGTAATGCGAATCTTTTCGCTGTCGGCGAAGCCCATGCATGCGCTGAGATTCCGCAGCACAAGCAACGCTCCCGCGCGCGCGTACGCGGTTTGCTGGCGTCCGTTCATCGTGCAATCCGCTCGCAAGAGGTACACATGAAACTGCAAGGGAAAACCGCGCTTGTCACCGGAAGCGACTCGGGCATCGGTCAGGCCATCGCGACGCTCTTCGCCGAGCAAGGCGCGGACGTCGCGGTCGTCTATCACACCGACCGCGCGGGCGCCGACCAGACGGCAGCGAAGATCGCCTCCTTCGGCCGGCGTGCGGTCGTGCTGCAAGGCGACGTGGGCGATCCAGCGTGCGTCAAGCGCATCTTCGGCGAAGTGATGGCGCAGCTGGGGCGGCTCGACATTCTGGTGAACAACGCAGGCGTCGGCGCGGGCGGCGCGGAAGTGGCCGAGCTCGACGACGCCCAACTGGAAAACGTCATCCGGACCGATCTGTTCGGGCCGCTCTACTGCTGCCGCGAGTTCGTGAAGCTGCGGCGCGAGGCGGGTGGCGGCGGGCGCATCGTCACGATTTCGTCGGTCGCGCAGCATTTGCCGACGCCGGAAAGCGCGCCGTACGGCATGGCCAAGGCCGCGCTCGGCTCGCTCACGCGCAGCCTGTCGCGCGAAGTCGCCAACGACAAGATCAACGTGAACAACATCGCGCCCGGGCTCATCCAAACGCCGATGACGCAAGAGCGCCTCGACGACCCCGACGCTCGCGAAAAGTCGATGTCGGTGATTCCGTGGCATCGACCGGGGCAGCCGGAAGAGATCGCGCGTCTCGCGCTCTTTCTCGCATCCGACGACGGCGACTACGTGACCGGACAGACATGGACCATCGACGGAGGCTTGTCGATGCAATGGGGCGGCGCATGAAGAAGGAGGACGTGCTCGCGCTTTTCGAAAAGCTCAGGGACGACACCGACGCCTTCTTCGCGCACGTCGCCGATGACGTGGACTGGACGGTGATGGGCACGCATCCGCTCGCGGGCCGCTATCGCGGCAAGGAGGCGTTTCTCGAACATACGTTCGCGCGTCTCGCAAAGGCGCTGCCCGATGGCGCGAAGCTGACGGTCACGCACGCGCTCGTCGATGGCGATACGGCCGCCGTCGAACTGCATTCGGACGTGCGCGCGGCGAACGGCATGCACTTCGACAATCGCTACTGCTGGGTGTGCCGTTTCGAGGAAGGCGCAATTGTCGAGGTGCGCGCGTATCTCGACAGCGCGATGGTGGCCGAACTGCTGCGGCAGAATCCGGCCTGAGCGATGCACCCGTGAGTCTTTACGCTTCGACGGTCTCGCGTTCGTGGACCGGCGCGGCGCGCCGCACATCGCCGGACCAGCACGCCGTTTTCACGCCAATCTCCTCCGATACGAACGTGCCGCCGCCCGTCGCGCGATAGTGCGCGAGCGCCTTATAGACGAGCGCTTGTCCGAGCAGAACGATCGGCACGTTGAGCAGCACCATCACGATGTTCATCAGGTCCGAAAGCGCCCAGAGGTTCGGCAGTTCGAGCCCGGCCAGCACCGTCAATGCGCCGAACGGCACGAACACCAGCGAGCCGACCACGCGAATGCCGGTAATGAACGCGCGGCTGCGCGAGATGAAGTTCGCCGAGATCTCGGCGAACGAGATCATGCCGAGCAGCGTCGTCAAAGCGAAAAGCCCGTAGCACACGCACATGACGATCTTGATCGCGTGCGCGGCCCAGAGCGGCACGAGGGCCTGCACCGAAGCGAGATAGACCGTGATCTTCGAGGCGCGCACGGCTTCCCATGCCTGTCCGTCGACGGTTCCCGTCCACACGTGCGCCATCACGACGATGAAGCCGGTCATCGTGCAGATCACCATCGTGTCGAAGAACACGCCGAGGCTCTGCACGAAGCCTTGTTCGCACGGATGCGCGTTGTCGGCGATGGCCGCCGCCATCGTAATGGTGCCCTGCCCCGCCTCGTTGGACATGAGGCCGCGCTTCACGCCCTGCGCGAGCGCCGTGCCGATCGCGCCGCCGAAGAGCGCATGCGGCGCGAACGCGCCCACGACGACCTCGTGAAAGAAGTAAGGCACGAGCGGCAGATTGATCAGGATGATGACGAGCGACATCGCGCAAAAGAGCGCGGCCTTGATCGGCACCAGCACGTCCGTGTAAGCCGTGACGCGCCTGATGCCGCCCATGATGATGAACGCGCACGCGATGACGAGCGTCGCCGCGATGCCGTAGTACGCCGTGGATTGCCGCGCGAGATGCTCGCCTGCGACGGTATCGGCAATCGTGCCCATCGCCGTGAACACGTTGAACGTTTGCGGCGGCACGTTGAATAAGGCATAGACGATGAACACGAGCGACAAGAACGTGCCCACGATGCGCCGTCCGCCGAGCACGCGCCGACCATAAAACGGCAAGCCGCCGACGAACTCGTCGCCGTTCTTCTCCTTGAACAACTGGGCGAGCACGGATTCCATGAAGGCCGTCGCCATGCCGAAGAAGGCGGCGACCCACATCCAGAACAACGCGCCGGGACCGCCGACCGAAATGGCGCCCGTAATGCCGACGATGTTGCCCGGCCCGGCGCGCATCGCCAGTCCGAGCATGAATGAAGCCATCGCGCTCACGCCCGTTCTGGACGACTGCCTGCGCTGCATGATGCGCACGATCTTGCGCATGTTCATCGTTTGAACGAAGCGCGTGCGGATGCTGAAGTGGATGCCGACGCCGACCAGCAGCAGAATCGCGAACGGAAACTGGCCGAGCACGGGAATGCGCGAATAGGCCGCGAAGTTGGTCGGAAAATCCCAAAGAAAATCGGAAATGGGCGCGATGAACGCGAAAAACGCGTTGACGGATTGGAAAAGGTCTTCCACGCGGGCTTTCCTTCTGTTTTCTGTTGCTTCGAGCTGTTTAGGGCAGCAGATCGATTGATTGAACCGGATTCGCTGGGATCGGGCGCTGTCGCAGGCGCGCGCGCACCTGTGCCCGCCGTGGCGGGCGGCCATTATACGGTGCCGGCTGGCGGCGCTTTGGGGGCATCGTCGGACAGGACCGCGCGCGCCGTCTGCGCGGCGCGGCGATGGCGGCTGCTGGTCGCTCAACGCATCGTGCGCGTGTTCAATCAGTGCTGCGCGCCGGGGTGCGCGCCTTCGCGCGCGGTGGACGACGCTCAGGAATCCTTCGATACCGCCTGCAGGAAATCGAAGTCACAGCCCGCATCGGCCTGCAATACGTGCTCCTGATACAGCTTCTGATAGCCGCGCAGCACGCGCTTCGGCGCTTTGACATCGGCTGCGCGGCGCGCGAGTTCTGCTTCATCGACGAGCAGGTCGATACGCCGTTCACGCACGGAAAGCCGGATGCGGTCGCCGTTGCGCACGAGGCCGATCGGCCCCGCGAGCGCGGCTTCCGGCGTGACGTGCAGCACGATGGTTCCGTACGCCGTGCCGCTCATGCGCGCATCCGAAATGCGCAACATGTCCTTCACGCCCTTCTGCGCGAGCTTCTTCGGAATCGGCAGATAGCCCGCTTCGGGCATGCCCGTGCCGCTTGCGGGACCGGCGTTCTGCAGCACGAGAATGTCGTCGGCCTCCACGTCGAGCGCGGGATCGTCGATGCGCGCGGCCAGGTCTTCGAGCGAATCGAAGACCACGGCGCGGCCCTCTTTCTCGAAGAGCGACTTGTCGGCGGCGGAACGCTTGAGAATCGCGCCGCGCGGCGCAAGCGAGCCGAACAACGCGACGAGCCCGCCTTGCGGTTCGACCGGGTCCGACAGCTCGCGCACGATGCGATGATCGACCCACGCCTCGCGCTCCGCCGCGATGCGTTCGCCGAGCGTTTCGCCGGTGACGGTCATCGCGTCGAGATGCAGCTTCGGCGCGAGTTCGCGCAGCACCGCCGTCATGCCGCCGGCAGCGAAGAAGTCTTCCATGTAGTGCTCGCCGGTCGGCTTCAGATTGACGAGCACCGGCGTGTCGTCGGAGAGGACGTTCAGCCGTTCGAGCGACACCGGAATGCCGAGCCTCCCCGCGACGGCGGTCAAGTGAATGATCGCGTTGGTCGACCCGCCGATGGCCAGCAGCACGCGCAGCGCGTTTTCGACGGACTTCTCCGTGATGATCTCGCTCGGGCGCAGCGGCGCGCGAATGAGTTCGACGGCGCGCGCGCCGCTCGCTTCGGCGGCGCGAATGCGGTCGGCATGGACTGCGGGAATCGCGGCGGTGCCCGGCAGCGACATGCCGAGCGTCTCCGCGATGCACGCCATGGTGCTCGCCGTGCCCATCACGGCGCAGGTGCCGGCGGTGGTCGCGAGCCGCCCTTCGATTTCGTCGATCTCCTGCTCGCCGATTTCGCCTGCGCGGAACTTGCCCCAGAAGCGGCGGCAGTCGGTACACGCGCCGAGGCGCTCGCCCTGATGACGGCCCGTCATCATCGGTCCGACGACGAGTTGCACGGCGGGGATATCGGCGGCGGCGGCGCCCATCAGTTGCGCGGGCACGGTCTTGTCGCAGCCGCCGATCAGTACCACGGAGTCCATCGGCTGCGCGCGAAGCATTTCCTCGACGTCCATGCTCATGAGATTGCGGAACATCATCGAGGTCGGATTGAGGAAGACTTCGCCGAGCGAGATGGTCGGAAAGTCGATCGGCAGACCGCCCGCTGCGAGCACGCCGCGCTTGACTGCCTCGACGAGCTCCGGCATGCCGCGATGGCAATTGTTGAAGCCCGAGCCGCTCGATGCGATGCCGACGATCGGCTTTGTCAGCATGTTCGACGTGTAGCCCATCGAGCGGGCGAAGGAGCGGCGTAGGTAGAGGGCGAAGCCGCGGTCACCGTAGTTGGTCAGGCCTCTGGACAGGCCTTCAGTCTTTTTTTCTGGCATTTGGTTGGGTGTCTCCTGGTTTCTTTTGCTTGTCTGCTGTTGGGGCGGTTGTACTGGCATTCTATGGAACTTGTTTTCGCGTCGGTCTATTTGCGTTGCCCCTCCCCGGGGCGGGGGTCACTTTCTTTGCCGCTGCAAAGAAAGTAACCAAAGAAAGCAGCTTTTTTTCGGCCCGCAGCACTAGTTGAGTGGCCACTCCGCAGTTAGTCCGTGGCACTCCGCCAATAAACCGCCCCGGAGCACCTTCCACGCCCACTATCACCACGTCCTCCGAGCCCCTTGGCTCGATAAAACCATCGGGTATCGCGCTGTGTCGCTCGCTCGTCGCGCGACCATGCATCTGCGATTTGACGAAGAGCGGCAAGCAAGCGAATCAAGGCAGTCTTCGTGCTGCGCTCCATGAAACCAGCCGCGCCCCTCGCATCGATGTGGTAGCCTTCGCCGACATCGAACGAATGCCCGAGGTAGCCGTCCTGCGCGGCAACACTCGCGCACGAACCGCACGACCGCCCGCGCCGTCCGCCTGCCGCACGACAACCGCACGACAACCGCGCGCCCGGCTTGCTTCTTGCAGTTCCAGTAGCGGACATCGCCCATCTCGTCGATCATCAAAAGCGATCACATGCCAGACAACATTTCAACGCCACAACGGGGGCGCATTCAATCCGGGATCGAGGGAATCGACGATATTCTGGGCGGCGGGCTCACGCCGCATCGCATGTATCTCGTCGAGGGCGCACCCGGCGCAGGTAAAACCACCCTCGCCTTGCAGTTTTTACTCAAGGGCGCCGAGGTCGGCGAGCCTGGGCTCTACATCACGTTGTCCGAGACGCGCGACGAACTGGTCGCCGTCGCCGAAAGCCACGGCTGGGACACGGACCGCTTCACCATCATCGAACTATTGTCGGACGAAGGACTGGATCCGGCTTACGAGCAGACCGTGCTCCATCCCGCCGAAGTCGAACTCGGCGAGACGGTGCGCGACGTGATCGCCAAAGTCGATGAACTCAAGCCCGCCCGCCTCGTCTTCGACAGTCTCTCCGAACTGCGCATGTTGTCGCAGAACTCGCTGCGCTATCGCCGCCAGATTCTGGCGCTCAAGCGCTATTTCGCCACGCGCGCCTGCACCGTCCTGCTGCTGGACGACAACACGTCCGAGACCGGCGACTTGCAACTTCACAGCATCGCGCACGGCGTCATTAGCCTCGACAACCTGGTGCACGACTACGGCGGCGAGCGCCGGCGCATACGCATCGCGAAAATGCGCGGCATCCGTTTCCGCGAAGGCTTCCACGACATGACGCTGAAGACGGGCGGCATCGGGGTGTATCCGCGTCTCATCGCGGCCGAGCATCACGCGGAGTTTTCGTCGGAGTCGCTCAGCACGGGAACGCGTGAGCTGGATGCGCTCATGGGCGGCGGCCTCGTGCCCGGCACCAACACGTTGATCGTGGGTCCCTCCGGCGTCGGCAAGACGACGACGGTCGCCTCGTGTCTGCTCGCCGCGCTCAATCGCGGTCAGCCGTGCGTCTACTATCTTTTCGACGAGACGCTCGCCACGCTCCTGCACCGCTCGACGAGCCTCGGCATCGACCTGAGACCGCATCTCGACAGCGGCCTGCTGACGCTGCGGCAGATCGATCCCGCCGAGATTTCGCCCGGCGAATTCACGAGCGACGTGCGCAAGAGCGTCGAGCAGGACGGCGCGCGTTTCGTCGCCATCGACAGCCTGAACGCGTATCTGCAGGCCATGCCCGGCGAGCGTTATCTGCTGCTGCAGATGCACGAGCTGCTCACGTATCTGAACCAGCGCGGCGTCATCACCATGCTGGTGCTAGGCCAGCACGGGATCATCGGCGAAATACAGAGCGATATCGATATCAGCTATCTCAGCGACGTCGTGCTGCTCTTTCGCTATTTCGAACGTCAGGGCGAAGTGCTCACCGCCGTGACCGCCGTCAAGAGCCGCACCAACGGCCACGAGCGCTCGATCCGGCAGTTCCGGCTCGGCAGCAACGGCTTGAACGTGGGCGAAGCGCTGCGCGATTTCGAGGGCGTGCTGAGCGGCCTGCCGACTTACCGGGGCGATACCGCCATGCTCGCGCCTTCGCAGCGCGGGCCGGCCTCGCCACGGGAATAACGCGATGGAACGTCGCGTACTCATCGTTGCGCCCTTCGGCCGCGACGCCGAGGTCATCGTCGATGTCCTCAGGACGGAGGGCCGGGAGTGCTTCGTCTGCGCCGACTCGCGCTCGCTCGTGACTGAGCTGGACCGCGGCGCTGCCGTCGCCATCGTCACCGAAGAATCGCTGCTGGACGACGGCGCGGTGGCGCTTGCCGCATGGATCGAACAGCAGCCCGCATGGTCGGATTTCCCGATCGTGCTGCTCTCCGGGCGGATGCAGGGCAGGCGTTCCGCGAAGAGCATCGAGATGCTGGAGCGGCTCGGCAACGTGCTGGTGCTCGAACGGCCGCTGAACTCCGAGACCTTGCGCCGCGCCGTGGCATCGTCGCTGCGGGCGCGCGCCCGGCAATACGATGCGCGCAGGCACCTCGCCGAGTCCGAGCAGCATCTTATCGACCGGGTCAAGGCGCAGGAAGCGCTCGAACGGCTCAACGAATCGCTCGAAAGCCGGATCGCGGAACGCACGCACGAACTGGCGTCGGCCAACAACCGCCTGATGCGCGAGATTCACGAGCGCGCCAAGGTGCAGGCCGTGCTCGTGCAGTCGCAGAAGATGGAAGCGCTCGGGCAGTTGACCGGCGGCATCGCGCACGACTTCAACAACCTGCTGAACGTGATCATGGCCAACGCGGAACTGCTCGCGCGCATCAGCAAGGACGAGCGCGTGCTCAAGATGGCCGCGACCACCAAGCGCGCGACCGAGCGCGGCGCGAAGCTGACGGCGCAATTGCTGACGTTTTCGCGCACGAGCAATCTGGACCTGAAAGCGGTGAACGTGGCCGCGCTGCTGCACGGCATCCGCGACATCATTTCGATCTCGCTCGGCTCGACCATCGCGCTGTCCATCACGACTGCATCCGACGATCTCTGGACGCAAGCCGACGCGAACCAGCTTGAACTGGCGATACTCAATCTCGCGATCAACGCGCGCGACGCGATGCCGAACGGCGGCCGCCTGGCGATTCACGCCGAAGAACGGCCGAGCGTCGACGAGGCGCTCGCGCCCGGCCGTTATGTCGTCATCAGCGTGACCGATTCGGGCTCGGGCATCGAGCCGGGCGTGCTCTCGCGCGTATTCGATCCCTTCTTCACGACCAAGCCGGTCGGCAAGGGAACCGGCCTGGGTCTCAGTCAGGTGTACGGCATTGCGCGGCAGGCGGGCGGCGTCGCGCGCATCGAAAGCGAAGTGGGCAAGGGCACCACCGTGCAGGTCTGGCTGCCGTTAGGCGCGCAGGATCCGTCCGAAGGAGCCTTAGGCGCGGACCCGCGCGACGATACGGCCACGCCGTGCCGCATTCTCGTCATCGAGGACGACGAGGACGTGCGCACGATGATCGTCGATTGTCTCGAAGCGCTCGGCTATCACGTCACGCAGGCGCAGGACGGGCCAAGCGGCCTTGCGCGTCTCGATGCCGACAACCCGGACGTGATGATGGTCGATTACGCGATGCCGGGCATGAACGGCATACAGGTGCTCGCGAGCGCCCGCGAATCGCGCCCCGACCTGCCGGTCATCCTCGCGACCGGCTATGCGGATGTCGACGTCACGACCATCACCGACCGGCGCTTTACCGCGCTTCGCAAGCCGTTCCAGCTCGAAGACCTTGCGCGCGCGGTGCGTCTCGCGCTGAAAAGCGCCGAGAAGGCGTGACACGGCGCGGTGGTGTCGCGTCGCACCCGTTGGATCGGCAGCACGTCGTGCCAGTGCTTCGGACTACGCTTCGCCGCCTTCCGCGAGCCGCCCCGCCTCCAGCTCTCGTCGCACGCGCGCCAGTTCTTCGGCGAGCACCGCCTCGTCCGGCAGCATCATGTGATATTCGGCGGCGAGCACCTTGTTCGGCAGGCCGTCGAGCGCGTATTTCGCGACCGCCGCATTGGTCCGCGCGCACAAAATCAGGCCCACCGGCGGGTTCTCGCCCGGCAGCATCCAGTGCTCTTTCGCGTAATTGCAGTACATGTGCATCTGCCCGACATCGGCGTGATTGAGCTCGGTCAGCTTCAGGTCGATGATGACGAGACACCGCAGCCGCCGGTGAAAGAACAGCAGATCCACGCGATACCAGCTATCGCCGATGCGCAGGCGCCGCTGCCGCCCGACGAACGTGAAGTCGCCGCCCAGTTCCAGCAGAAAGTCTTCGAGCCGATGAATCAGGGCGTCCTCGAGCTGACTCTCCGAGTACTCGTCCTTCAGGTCGAGAAATTCGAGCACGTACGGGTCCTTGATGGCTTCCTCGGGCGTCACGATGTCGCGGCTCTCGGCGATGGCGCCTTTGTCCAGCATCGCCAGCTTGTCGCGCGACACCAGCGTGCGCGAATAGAACTGACTGCCGATCTGCCTGTCCAGTTGCCGCACGCTCCAGCCGCCGCGCAACGCTTCGGCTTCGTAGAAACGCCGTTCGTCGTCGGAACGGGTGCGCCGCATCAGATGGACGTAATGCGTCCATGAAAGCGGGAACCGCTCGGCCAGTTGCGCGAGCGTCGAAATCCGAATCGCCGGTTCGGATTTGCCCGCGGATGCGGACGCCGCCGATTTCCGAATCGGCGATTCGGAAATCCCGGCGCTGGCGTACGACTGGTAGAAGAGCCGCATCAGTTCCAGATTGTCGACGCCGAAGCCGCGCCCGAAGCGCTTCGTCAGATCGGCCGAGAGCCGCTGCAACAGCGCCTGTCCGTAGGCCGCGCGGCCCGCGCCGCCCTGCTCGAATTCGACGATCCGGTGGCCGATGCGCCAGTACGTCGCCGTCATCAGCGCGTTGATGCTGCGCGCCGCCGCCTGACGGCCCTGTTCGAGCAACGCCAGCACGTCGCCGAGCGTCGCGTCGTAGTCGTCGTCGTCCCCGGGCAGCATCACGTCGTTCATCGTCGTTGTTCCTTTCCCCTGCGCAATTGGCGCCTTCGAGCAAAGTGTCGCATACGCGCGTGTGTCGCCGAGCGCACATTATTGTCCGATGAATCGCCCTACGCTGTGGCCCTTCAGGCGGATCAGCGTTCGGCGGTCAATGACTCGATATTTCACCTCAAGGCAAGGCGCGATCAAGCGTCTGATGGAGCTCAAGCGGGAACTCGCGCGGATGAATCGCGCGGCGCCGGCTATCGACGGATGCCGCACGGACGGCATCGAAATAGCCGGCCTCGATCAGGTGTTGCTCGACGTGCGCGCGGGACGCGTGTGCTGGTACCGGCACTCGGCGGCGCACGAAGACCAGCTCGTTTTCATTAGCTGAACCGCGCGGCTCACGCGTTCGGTTCGTGCGGCGTCGTCACGGGCTCGTCCAGGATCGACGCGCATTTCGAGCGATGCCTGCACGCCGCCGCGAACTGCGCATCGCCTTCTATGTGCGCTGCCGCACAATCCGGCGCGATTCGTCACGTTAGTCTCGACGGCGGTCCACCGCCGTTTCATCGCGAGGCCGCTTTATCGACGGTGCTCTATACCGCCCTTCCCCCGGCCAACCGTGAGAGCCTGCATGCCTACACCGAAAGTCAGCATTCTTCTGCCGATGTACGACGTAGAAGGATGCATCGCGGAATGCGTCCGCTCCATCCTCGCGCAGACGCGCACCGACTTCGAGATCATCGCCGTAGACGATTGCAGTCCCGACCGCTCCGGCGAAGTCGCGCGTGCGCTGCTCGAAGCGCAGGACGTCATTCCGTGGAAGCTCGTGCGCAACGAAAAGAACGTCGGCATTGCCGAGACGCGGCGCATCGCGGTGAGTCACGCGAGCGGCGAGTACGTGCTGTGCGTGGACAGCGACGATTTCGTCGCGCCGAACGCCGTCGAAGTGGTGTGCCGCGAAGCCGACCAGCACGGCGCGGACGTGGTGATCTTCGCGGCGAAGTGCATCGACCCGCAGGGACGCGAGGTCTATCGCGTCAAGACCGGCGACGAGACCATCACCGGGCTTCAGGCCGTGGGCCGCATCATGGACCTGAGCCTGCAAGCGTACTGCTGGAACAAGCTCTTCAAGCGAGAGCTGTTCGCCTCGGTCGAGCATCCGGCCGGGCTCATCTACGAAGACATTCTCGTCTGCGTGCAGGCGCTTTCGCGCGCGCGCGTGGTGCGGCTGATTCCGGACGAACTGTACTTCTACGTGAAGCGCGGCAACGGGCTTTCGGTGCGCTTCAATCCGCGTATCGTGGACCTGTTCGAAATCATGGACCGCGTGGAGCGCGACACGCGCGGGCTGCCCATCGACAATGGCAGCAAGCTCTTTTTCCGGCTCAAGTACGTGTATGCGTACCGGAACATCGCGTTCGAGGCCGCGCGCCTCGCGCCCGATTACGCGACGGCCGCGCCGATCCTCGACAGCGTGGCGAGCAAGCTGCGCTTCACGCATGTCGGCAAGATCTACGCGGACAAGCGGCCCAAGTTATCCGTCGCCATGTGTCTTCTGAAGATCCATCCGCGCATCTTCTATCGCTTCGTGCGGCGCTTCAACTGACAGCACTTGTGATGCGTGCGCGGTTCGCCTCCGCGACGCCCGCACGCACGCGCCGGATCGCCGTCACGAGCGACAAGACGATCAAGACGCGCCACAGTCCCACGCCGGCCGCGCCCACTATGCCGCCTGCGCCGACCCAGAGCGCGAACGCGCCCAGCACGAAGGCGCGGTCGCTCTTGCCGAACGGTCCGTCGTAGCGCCGGCTCGCGCCCGCGAGCGGCCCGGCGAGTCCCGCGCACTCCACGATCACCGCCAAGAGCGCGAAGAGCCAGATATCGGCGGCGCAAAACGCCTGCACCGCGAGAAACGGCAGCGTGAGCGCGACGTCGGAGACCACATCGCCCAGTTCGTTCAGGTACGCGCCGAGCGCGCTCTTCTGGCCGTGCTCGCGCGCCAGCATGCCGTCGATGGCATTGAGCGCCATGCGCATGAACAACCAAAGCGGAATCAGCAGAAACAGGGAACGGCGCGGCGAGCCGAACGCCGCGATCGCGCCCACTGCAATCGACCCGCTCGCTGCGGTCAACGTCACCTGATTGGCAGTCACGCCGTGGCGAAAGAGCCAGCCGGCCAGCGGACGCAGAAGATTCTGAAAGCGCGGTTTGAGTGCGTAAAGGCTCATGCGACGTGTTGCATGTCGGAAAAGAGGCGCTACTATCGCGGCCCTTTCCGCACACGTCAAACGATAAGGACGCCGAAGCTCAACGATTGAGCAGGTTTGTCACAGCATCGCCGATATCTGGCAAATCTCGTCAAAGCGCATTGCATCCAAAGGGCCGATATGAAAGGAATAGCGGCCCGACAGTCACCATTCGCCCTCTCACCCGATGAAACTCATGCATATCTGGCAGCGCGACCTGCTGCTCGCGCTCGTGCGGCTCGTTGCGGGCGCGTATCCGGTATGGCATGGCGCCGCGCCGGGCGCCACGCAAAGGCTCTATTTCTCGAATCACACGAGCCACATCGACACGCTCGCGATCCTCGCTGCGCTGCCACGCGAACTGCGCGACGCCGTGCGGCCTGTCGCCGCGCGCGATTACTGGGCCACCGGGCGCATCAAGCGATATATCGCGGGAAAACTGCTCAACGCCGTATTGATCGACCGCCGCCGCGAGACGGAAGGCGATCCGCTCGATCCGGTGCGCGACGCGCTCGCGCACGGCCACTCGATCATCATTTTCCCCGAAGGCACGCGCGGCGCCGACGCGCTGCCGCAAGCGTTCAAGAGCGGGCTCTTTCATCTGGCGAGCGAGTTCCCGGACGTGGCGCTGACGCCCGTTTATCTGGAGAACCTGCAGCGAATCATGCCGAAGGGCGCAATCTGGCCGATCCCGCTCATCTGCAAGGTGCACGTCGGCGCGGGCGAAACACTACGCGACGGCGAAGAGAAAGCGCCGTTTCTCGCCCGGATGCGCGACGCCGTGATCGCGCTCTCTCAATCAGCACATCGAAATTAACCCATGCCGACTTCATTCTGGAATCTGGTCGCGGGCGTCGTGGGCGCGCTGACCTTCGCGACGCTGATCGGCGCGCTGCTCGGCGCGCGCGCGAAGGGCACAAGCGCGACCATCGTCAATCTGAACCAGCGCATCCGTGCATGGTGGGGCATGATCGCGGTGATGGTCGTCGCCATCGGTCTCGGCGACAAGGCCACCTTCGTCGTCTTCGCGCTGCTTTCGTATCTCGCGCTGCGCGAATTCATCACGCTCACGCCGACCACGCCGAGCGATCACACCACGCTTTTCGTCGCGTTCTTCGTCGCGGTGCCGGTGCAATACGTGCTGCTCGGCATCGACTGGTACGGCATGTATTCGATCTTCGTGCCGGTGCACCTATTCTTCGCGATGTCGCTCGTCTCCGCTTTGACGCAGGACACGCGCGAGTTCCTGAGCCGCAACGCGCGCATCAACTGGGCGCTGATGGTGTGCGTGTACGGGCTGAGTCACGCGCCCGCGCTGCTGACGCTCGATATCCCCGGTTATCGCGGGCAGAACGCGCTGCTCTTGTTCTACTTCCTGCTCGTCGTGCAGATCAGCGATGTGTTGCAGTATGTCGTCGGCAAGCTCTTCGGGCGGCGCAAGATCGCGCCGGTGCTGTCGCCTTCGAAAACCGTGGAAGGTTTCGTCGGCGGCGGATTGCTCGCGACGCTGTGCGGCGCGGCGCTGTATCGCGTGACGCCGTTCGGATTCGGCGCGGCGTTTCTCATGTCGCTTTCGATCGTGCTCGCGGGCTTCGTCGGCGGGCTCGTGCTGTCGGCGGTCAAACGCTCGCTCGGCGCGAAAGACTGGAGCGTGATGATCGCGGGGCACGGCGGCATGCTGGATCGCGTGGATTCAGTCTGCTTCGCGGCGCCGGTGTTCTTTCACCTCGTCCGATACCTCTACGTTTGACGCTTGAGCGGCGCAAAGAGAAGCGGCCCCTCGCGGGGCCGCCAAGCGTCATTGCAGGCGAAGAGCGGAGATCAGACCGCCATCACCGTCACGGACTTCGACACGAGATACGGCTCCAGCGCCTCGGGTCCGCCTTCCGAGCCGTAGCCCGAATCCTTCACGCCGCCGAACGGCATTTCCGGCCACGGCGTCGCGGGCTGGTTGATCCACAACATGCCCACTTCGAGCTGGTTCGTGAGCAAGTGCACGTTCTTGAACGAGCGCGTGAACGCGTAGCCGGCCAGGCCGTACGGCAGCCGGTTCGCCTCGGCGATGGCGTCCTCCAGCGAATCGAAGCCGCGAATGGCCGCGACCGGGCCGAACGGCTCGTTGTTGAACACGTCGGCTTCGAGCGGCACGTCGGTCAGCACGGTCGGCGCGAAGAAGTTGCCTGCCGAGCCGATGCGCTCGCCGCCCGTCGCGATTTTCGCGCCCGCCTGACGCGCGTTTTCGACGACGCTCGCCATGGCCGTGATGCGCCGCGCGTTGGCGAGCGGCCCGAGCGTCGTGCCTTCGGCGAGGCCGTCGCCGACCGAAAGGCTTTCGGCGTGCTTGACGAGCGCCTTCGCGAAGTCGTCGCGCAGGCTGTTGTGAACCAGAAAGCGCGTCGGCGAGATGCAGACCTGGCCCGCGTTGCGGAACTTGGCCGCGCCGGATGCCTTCACGGCAAGCTCGACGTCCGCGTCTTCCGCGACGATCACGGGCGCGTGGCCGCCGAGTTCCATCGTCGCGCGCTTCATGTGCTGGCCGGCGAGCGCGGCGAGTTGCTTGCCGACGGCCGTCGAGCCGGTGAACGTCACCTTGCGGATGACCGGATGCGCAATCAGGTACTTCGAGATCTCGGGCGGATCGCCGAACACGAGTCCGAGCACGCCGTTGGGCACGCCCGCGTCGGCGAACGCGCGGATGAGTTCGGCGGGCGATGCAGGCGTCTCTTCCGGCGCCTTCACGATGAACGAGCAGCCGGTCGTGAGCGCGGCCGAGAGCTTGCGCACCACCTGATTGACCGGGAAGTTCCACGGCGTGAACGCGGCGACCGGCCCGACCGGCTCCTTCACGACCGTCTGCTGCGCGTTGACGTTGCGCGGCGGCACGATCCGGCCGTAGACGCGGCGCCCTTCGTCCGCGAACCATTCGATGATATCCGCAGCCGAGTTCACTTCGATGCGCGCTTCGGCGAGCGGCTTGCCCTGCTCCATCGTCATCAGGCGCGCGATGCTGTCGGCGCGTTCACGCACGAGCGCGGCGGCCTTGCGCATCAGCGAGGCGCGTTCGAGCGCGCTCATCTTGCGCCACGTCGCGAAGCCGGCTTGCGCGGCCGCCACGGCGCGATCCAGGTCCGGAATGCCGGCGCGCGCGACGGTGCCGATCTTCTCGCCGGTGGCCGGGTTCACCACGTCGAGCGTGGCCCCGCCCTGCGCGTCGCACCATTCGCCGTTGATATAAAGACGCGTGTTCTGATACGTACCTGCAGTCATTGAGCACCTCTTGCTGGAAAGATGGTCCGCGCCGGTGCGTTTCCGGCGCGGCGTCTATTGCACGACGATTGCCGCTACGGCGCTTCGGCGCATGCGCCGCGCGGCATCGTCGTCGAAAAGGAAAAGGATACGGATTAAATCGCGGGCCTGCATGGGTCGCCCTTCACTCCGCGCGCTTGCCGAAGAAGTCGATGAGCGCGTCGGTCGCGGCTTTGTCGTTCGCAAGCCGCGCGTAGAGGCCCGCCGCGCCTTCGTAAATGCGATGCTCCGGGTACGCATCGCCGATGAACGCGGCGATCTCTTCCATCTCCGCGACCCAGCGATACGCTTTAGGCGGCATGCGCGGCACGTTACGGGCAAGCCACGCGGCAAGCTCGGGCTGGCTCTCGCGCAGTTCGTCGAAGAGCGCGTCTCCTGCGCCGTTGCGCATGGCCGCGAGCGACATGGCCGAGCCGATCGCGGCCAGCCCTTTCGTGATACCCGCGTACGACATCTTGAGCGCGGAGGCCGCGCCGAGCGGGCCGTCTAGCACGCGCACGTTCAAACCCGCGTCGCCGAGCACCGCGGCGCGCGCGGCGTGCGGTCCACACAGGTAGAACTTCGGCGCCGCCGGCAGCCCGATGATGGCGGCATCGACGAACGGCGCGCCGGTAGCATCGACCGTTCGGGCGATGGTCGCGGCAGTTTCGGGACTGATGGCGTTGCAGTCGACAAAGACGGCCTTGCGGTCCGCGTGCGTGAGCGCGGGCGCGAGACGTTCGGCGGTTTGCACGGCGACGGCCGGCGGCACGATGGAAAGGATGAAATCGCACGCGGCCAGTTCGGCGAGGCTCGCGTCCTGCATGCCTGCGTCTTTTGCACGAGCGGCGCTCGCGGCGCTGCGGCCTTCGAGCGTCGTGAGCACGCGCGCGCCGGAGGCAGACAGCGCCCGGCCGACCGCCGATCCCATGCTGCCCGCGCCGAGCAGCGCAATGGTCAAACGAGTCAAGTGCGGCTCCTTGCGGATCGGTGACGAGACCACAGGATACGCGGATGAGCGCGCGCTCGCAGCGCTCATCCGGCGACCGGACGCGTGGCTTTAAGCCTCGTCGCCCTTGATCTGCGGCAGCGCCGACGCCTCGCCCGGCGTGAGCAGCCCGACTTGCGCGTAGATGCGCAGCTTGTCGCGCGTATCGGTGATGTCGAGATTGCGCATGGTCAACTGGCCGATGCGATCGCGCGGCGAGAACGTGGACGCCACCTTTTCCATCGACAGGCGTTCCGGCTGATACGTCAGATTCGGCGACTTGGTGCTGAGAATCGAGTAGTCGTTGCCGCGGCGCAGTTCGAGCGTCACTTCGCCCGTGATCGCGCGCGCGACCCAGCGTTGCGCGGTTTCGCGCAGCATGATGGCCTGCGAATCGAACCAGCGGCCCTGGTACAGCAAGCGCCCGAGGCGGCGGCCGTTCTCGCGGTATTGCTCGATGGTGTCTTCGTTATGAATGCCGGTCACGAGCCGTTCATACGCGATGTGGAGCAGCGCGAGCCCCGGCGCTTCATAGATGCCGCGGCTCTTCGCCTCGATGATGCGGTTCTCGATCTGATCGCTCATGCCGAGGCCGTGACGCCCGCCGATGCGGTTGGCTTCCAGCAGCAACTCAACGGCGTCGGTGAACGTCTTGCCGTTGAGCGCGACCGGGCGGCCTTCCTCGAAGCGGATCGTCACTTCTTCCTTGTCGATCTTCACGTCGTCGCGCCAGAACGCGACGCCCATGATCGGATTCACGATCTTGATGCCCGATTCGAGGCTTTCGAGGTCTTTGGCTTCGTGCGTGGCGCCGAGCAGGTTCGAATCCGTCGAATACGCCTTTTCCGCCGACATCTTGTACTCGAAGCCCGACTGGCGCATGAACTCCGACATTTCCGCGCGGCCGCCGAGTTCGTCGATGAACGTCTGGTCGAGCCACGGCTTGTAGATCTTCAGGTCCGGATTCACGAGCAGGCCGTAGCGGTAGAAACGCTCGATGTCGTTGCCCTTGTACGTGCTGCCGTCGCCCCAGATGTTGACGCCGTCTTCCTTCATGGCGGCGACGAGCATGGTGCCGGTCACGGCGCGGCCAAGCGGCGTCGTGTTGAAGTAGGTGACGCCCGCCGTCGAGATATGGAACGCGCCGCATTGCAGCGCCGCGATGCCTTCCGCGACCAGTTGCGCGCGGCAGTCGATCAGGCGCGCGCCCTCCGCGCCATATTGCGTGGCGCGGCGGGGAATGGAGTCGTAGTCGTCTTCGTCGGGCTGGCCGAGGTTGGCCGTGTAGGCGTACGGCACCGCGCCCTTCAGGCGCATCCAGTGCAGCGCGGCGCTGGTGTCGAGGCCACCTGAGAACGCGATACCGACTTTTTGCCCAGTCGGAAGGCTTTCAAGAATTGTGCTCATTAGCGAAACCGTTAAGTCGACGTACGGGAAAAGGTGCAACTGGGCAGTATCAACCATGACCGGTGATATGACAAGTTTGCGCCAAAACCGCGCGTGTAGACGGTCGTTCGCCGCGAGCCGCCGCTATTGCAGGATGTCCGTCGCCTTGTGCACCGGATCGACGCCGTCGATCAGAAAGACCGCGCCGCGCGCGTGGCGGGTGCGCAGCGGCAGAATGCGCCGATACGCGTCGGAGTCGTACCAGTTTCGCGCGTGCGCGAGATCGGGAAACGCGATCACGATGAGATCGCCGTGCCACGCGCCCTCGCGCACGTCGCACGGCCCGCCGTGAATGATGAAACGCCCGCCGAACGGCGCGAGCGTGGCGTCGATTTGCTCCAGATACGCGACGATATCCGGGCACATGTCCACTTCATACAGATGCCCGACGGCGTAAGCAGTCATGTTGCGGCTCCTTCTTCCGTGTGAGGATGCCGCGATCTTGCCCGCCCCCGCGCGTCGCGTCGATTACGTGCGAGGTAATGCCGAGTCAGCCGTTGCGGAACAGGTAGCTGTAGGCATTGAGCGCGGGTACGCCGCCCAGATGCGCGTACAGCACCTTCGACCCTTCCGGGAACTCGCCGTTGCGCACCATCTGAATCATGCCGTCCATCGACTTGCCTTCGTAGACGGGATCGGTCAGCACGCCTTCCAGCCGCGCGCACAGGCGAATGGCGTCGAGCGTGCCTTCGTTCGGCAGGCCGTATTCCGGGCCGCCGAAGCGCGTGTCGAGAATCACGTCGTCGCGCGTGATGTCCTGGCCGAGATCGACGAGTTCCGCCGTGTGCTTCGCAATGCGCGCGATCTGATCGTGCGTTTGCTGCGGCTTCGCAGATGCGTCGATGCCGATCACTCGCCGCGCGCGGCCATCCGCCGCGAAGCCGACGACCATGCCCGCCTGCGTGCTCCCGGTCACCGAGCACACCACGATGTAGTCGAACTTGAAGCCCAGTTCGGCTTCCTGCTGCCGCACTTCTTCCGCGAAGCCGACGAAACCCAGCCCGCCCTTCGGATGCTCCGAGCAACCCGCCGGAATCGGGAACGGTTTGCCGCCCGCCGCGCGCACGCTGTCCATCGCGTCCTGCCAGCTTTTGCGAATGCCGATATCGAAGCCGTCGGGCACTAGGCGCACGTCCGCGCCCATCATGCGCGACATCTGGATATTGCCGACGCGGTCGTACACGGCGTCCGAGTAGTTGACCCAGTTTTCCTGCACCAGCACGCACTTCATGCCGAGATGCGCGGCGACGGCGGCGACCTGACGCGTCTGGTTCGACTGAATGCCGCCGATGGACACGAGCGTATCGCAGCCTTGTTCGAGCGCCTCGGGAATCAGATATTCGAGCTTGCGCGTCTTGTTGCCGCCGAACGCGAGACCGCTGTTGCAATCCTCGCGCTTCGCATAGAGCTCGACTTTGCCGCCGAGATGCGCGCTCAGGCGCTTGAGCGGCTGAATGGGCGTCGGCCCGAAGGTGAGCTTGTAGCGGGGAAAACGTTGCAGGTTCATGGTCGGCATCCTGTGCGATTGAGGTGGGGCTGCCGCGCGTGATCCGCGACGCCTGACAGAAATCGTAGTCAATCTGACGGATGTCGGCGTTGCGAATAAATTCGCTTTGGCCTAACGTAACCGTTTGTTGGTTTGCTTCAGCGCAGTTTCATTTCTTCCGACGGCGCATTCACGCAATGAAAAAAACCACGCTACGGCGAGAGCCGCCAGCATCGGGCATCGAGATCGATCGCGTCGATCGCGCGATCCTGCGTCAGCTTCAGCGCGATGCGTCCATATCGAATGTCGCGCTCGCCGCCAAGGTTCACCTGAGCCCGCCCGCGTGCCTGCGGCGCGTCGAACGGCTGCGCGAAGCCGGGCTGATTCGCGGCACCGTCGCGCTATTGAACCCGAAGGCGCTGGATGCGGGCATGCTCGTGCTGATCGGCGTGGTGCTGGACCGCTCGACGCCGGAGTCCTTCACCGACTTCGAAAAGGCCGCGCAAAAGGTGCCGGGCTGCATGGAGTGTCACGTCGTCACCGGCGAGTTCGATTTCTTCATGCTGATTCGCACGCGCGACAGCGACAGCTTCAACCGTCTGCACGCGGAGAAGCTGCTGTATCTGCCGGGCGTGCGGCAGATACGGACCTTCGTCGTTCTGCGGGAAATTCTTTCGACGACCGCCTTTCCCGTGTGACGCACGCATGTGTACTACCAGCGATAGTTCATGCCCGCGAACACTTGCCGCCCGTAGCCGAACGCGCACCAGCTTCCGTAGTAGCACGACGCCACATACTCTTTGTCGAAGAGATTCTGCGCATTGACATACAACTCCGCGCCCTTGAGCTGCGCTGCGGCGCGGCCGAGGTCGTAGCGCAACGTGGCATCGACCAGAAAGAAGCTCTGCACCTTGAAGTCGTTTTGCGTGCTGTACGTCGTGCCGGTGTATCGCCCGCCCGCGCCGAGCGAGAGACCCGCCAGCGGCCCGCGATTGATCGTGTAGTACGCCCACAGCGACGCCTGATTCTGCGGCACGGCCGGCAGATGCTTGCCTTGCAGGCCGCCGTTGTCCTTGGTGTAGACGGTATTCAAATACGTATAGCTCCCCGTCACGTTCAACGAATCCGTGAGACTGACCTTTGCTTCGAGTTCGACGCCGCGCGAGCGCGCTTCGCCGGTTTGCGACTGGAAGTTCGGGTTCGTGGCATCGACAGTCAGCAGGTTTTCGCGCGTCAGATCGAATAGCGCCGCCGTGAAAAGCGCGTCATAGCCCTTCGGCTGATACTTCACGCCCACTTCGTATTGATGCCCGCGCTCCGGGTCGAACGCGCGGCCGTTGATGTCCGTGCCCACTTGCGGCGTGAACGACTCCGTATAGCTCACATACGGCGCAATGCCGTTGTTGAACACGTACGTCAGACCGGCGCGGCCCGTGAACGCGCGGTCGGACTGGCTCGACGACGTGCCGAAGGTTTCGTTGCGCGTCTTGCTGTTGATCCAGTCCTCGCGCCCGCCGAGCGTGAGAATCGCGTTGCCGAAACGCGCCTGATCCTGCGCATACACGCCGTATTGCGTGCCGCTCAACACCTGCTTCGACAACTCGGGCACGGTAATGGTCTGGTTGTACACGGGCGCGTACATGTCGATGGAAGGCGCCGTGCCGAAGCCGGAGACGAAGTTCGTCGCGTAGTGCTGATAGTCGAAGCCGACGAGCAACGTGTGGTCGATCGGGCCGGTCGAGAAGTTGCCTTCGAGTTGATTGTCCAGCGCGACCGTATTCAGATTGTCCTGCGAATAGGCGGTGCCGCGATCCAGCGTGCGCAGATCGGCTTCCAGCGCGCTTGCGTAGACGCTCTTGTAGTCCTGCGCGAGGTGCATGTAGCGGCCGTTCGCGCGGAACGTCCACGCGTTGCTCAGGCGTCGGTCAAACTTGTAGCCGACGGATTCCTGCACGCGATTGAAGCTCTCGAAGCTCGGATCGCCGTCGTAGAAATTGCTCGGCAGCTTGCCGTTCGGGTTATAGAGCACGGTCCCTTGCGGCGGCACGCTGCCGTAAGAAGAACTACGCGGATCGTGCTGATAAAGGCCGAACAGCGTGAGCGATGTCTTGTTGTCCGGACGCCAGGTGAACGACGGCGCAATCGCAATGCGCTCGTTCTTCGTCATGGCGACCTGTCCGTCTTCCTTGCGCCCGATGCCGGTCACGCGAAAAAGATAGCGGTCGTCGCCGGCAATGGGCCCGGATAGATCGAACTTGCCCTGCACGTGCCCGTAGTTGCCGACTTCGACGCCCACTTCGTGCAGCGGCTCGGCAGTCGGCAGCTTGCTTTCCATGTTGAGCAGCCCGCCCGCCGCGGCTTGCCCGTACAGCACGGAGACCGGCCCTTTCAGCACTTCGACGCGATCCATCAGATACGGGTCGAGTTGCGGTGTCGAATACCAGCCGTTGCCGATGAGCTTCAGCCCGTTCCAGTATGTGTCGGCGTCGAAGCCGCGCACTTTCAGCAGATCGTAACGCGTGGCGATGGCGCCGCGCGTTTCCGGCGTCACGCCCGACACGTAGCGCACGGCGGCGTTCAGCGTCTGCGCGTTCTGCTGATCCATCTGATCGCGCGTGACGACGGAAACCGACTGAGGCGTCTCGATGATCGGCGTGCCGGACTTGAGCGCCGTCGAACTGGACTTCGCGACGTAGCCTTTCGTCGGCCCGTACGGCGCGTCCTGATCGCTTTGCGCCGTCACTTTCACTGCGGGCAGCGTGCTTTCCGCCGGTGCCGCGTCGGCGTCGACCGATTGCGCGTTGACGCACGCGCTCGCCGTGAACAAAAGCAGCGCGGCCGTTCTCAGCGGTCGCAGGGCGAACCCGCTGGTCTTGCTTGGTTTCATGTTTCCTCTCGTAGCCGTCGTGGTTTTAAATGCGAATCATTATTATTCAACGGCGGATTGTGCCCGCTGGCTTTACGTTTGTAAAGTCAGCGGCGACGTGCGTTGATGCGACTCGGAGGGAGCCAGTCAGAAGATCGCGATTAGGATGACGCCCGCGACAGCCAGGCCGCCGCCGAGCAAACGCAACGCGCTGGCCTCGCGCACTTCGAAGCCCATGAGGCCAAAGTGATCAAGCACGATCGACGTCACGACAGCGGATATGACGACGATCGTCGTGAACGTGGCCGACCCGAGCTTTCGCGTGATGATGAGCGAGCACATCAAAAAGAGCGCGTTGCAGATGCCGCCGATGTACGCCCACCACGGCACGCTGCCGAGGCGGGAGAGCGCGGGCCGCACGCCGAAGCCGAAAAACGGCACGCACACGGCAAGACACGCCGCGCCGATCAGATAGACGATCAACGCGGACACGATCGGCTCGTGCAGGCCCTTGAGCAGCGCCGAGTTGCTGCCCGATTGCAGCGGGTTCGAGACGCCCGCCAGTACCGCGAAAACCGCCATTAGCCAGTGCATGATGTCGCCTCAGACAGTGAGCCGGGCGTCGCGGAACGCGTCCCGCTCGGCGACGGCGGGAAGCTGCACCGGACGATTTTCCGCCGCCGAGCGATAGATCGCTTCCATGATCCTTTGATCCTGCAAGCCCTCTTCGCCGGGCGTCGCGGGCGTTTTGCCGGTCAGGATGCATTCGGCCATGTGGTCGATTTCCGCGCCGAACTGGTTCGCGTCTTCGAGCACGCGCTCTTCGCGCACCTCGACGTCCTCGCGTTCCGGCGAGCGATGCTGCACCGACAATCGCAGGCCCTTGTATGCGAACGCCGGATCGAGCACCACGGTCCCGCGCTGGAAATGCAGGCGTGCGACGCGCGATTCGTGCGCATCGTAAGCAGCCGAGCAGCGCGCGACGACGCCCGACGGAAAGCGCATCTGCCACGAGATGTTTTCTTCGACTTCCGCGAAGCGCGCGTCGCCCGGCGTGCTCCACGCCCAGGCCGACACTTCGATGGGTTCTTCGCCGGTCACGAATCGCGCGAAGTTCAGGCAATAGAGGCCGATGTCCGGCAACGATCCGCCGCCCGCAAGGCGCTTGTCGTGCCGCCATTGATCCGCCTCGCCCTGCACCTGACCGTTATGCGCTTCGATGATCTTCAGTTTTCCGAACGTTTTCGCTCTTGCCAACCGCGCGGCCTCGCGATTATGCGGCTCGTATTGCAAGCGGTACGCGACCATCAGCATGACGCCCGCATCTGCGCATGCGCGAATCATCTCTTCTGCTTCAGCCGATGTATTGCTCAACGGCTTCTCGCACAGCACATGCTTGCCGATGCCCGCCGCCGCGATCACCTGTTCGCGATGCAAGCCGTTGGGCGTGACGATATACACCGCCTGCACATCGTCGTTGGCACCGAGGCGCGCCCATTCGTCGTAGCCGTACACCGCTTCCGCAGGCGCACCGTATTGCCGCGCCACGCGTTCGCCCTTTGCCTTGTCGCCGGTCATCACGGCTGCGAGGCGCGCGAGCTTCGATGAAGCCAGCGCGGGCAAGATCGAATCGAGACTCAGACGGCCGAGGCCGACAATGGCGAAGCCCACCTTGCGATCGGGCGGAAGCGGCGGCGCCTCGACAGGCGAGCGCCGCTCCGAAGCGCCGACGAAGGGCGGGCGTGTCTCGGGTTTGTCCTGCCCGGTCGATGGCAAGCCTGACATGATGTGCTCCGTGAGTCGCAATGCCGTTTGGCGTTGGCATCAGCTAGAGCAACGGCTATTCCTGTCGATGATCGTCGGGTCTTCGATCGCGTCCTTCAGCAGAGCGACGAATGCGGCGACTGGCTGCGGCAGCGTGCGTCCTGCCATCGTCTGAATCTGCAGCGTGCGTTGATGCAGCTCGGGGTTCGAGATCGGCACGGCGGCGAAGCCCTCCGCGCCGAGACGGCTGCGCACCGTGACGTAGCCGGTAAGCGTTATGGCGTCCGTGAGCCGCACGAAGCTCTGCAGCGCCATGTGGTAATTGCCGACGAAGACCGGCTCGAACACGAGTCCTTCCAGACTGCACGCGATGTCGAAGAGTTGTCGAAGCGTCACGCCCTGACTATGCATCGCCAGCGGCCATGCGTGCAGGTCCGCGAGCGACACGGCTTTGCGCGATGCGAGCGGATGGTCGCGCCCCATCAGCGCATAGACCGGCGCCCGCTGCGCGTAATGCACGTGCACGTCCTGTTCGGGCGCCATGCTGAAGCACACGGCGATGTCGTGGGAGCCGTCGCGCACGCGCTGCGTCGCGATGGACGGCGCGGAGACGTCGAGTTGAAAGTGCGCGCGCGGATGCGTCGTCAGGAAATGCGCGAAGGCTTGCGGCAGAAAGTCGGGCGCCACGCCTTCGGAAGCCGCGATGCGAATGGTCGCGCGGCCGCTTGCGCTCAGTCCGCGAATCTCGTCGATCACGCGCTCGTCTTCCAGTTGACTGCGGCGCGCGTGATTGGCGAGCAGGCGGCCGGCTTCGGTCAGCACCATGCCGCGCGGGCGTCGCTCGAAAAGCGGCGTGCCCATTTGCTCCTCGATCTTCGCGATCTGCCGGCTGAGCGCGGACACCGCGACGAAGAGCCGCTCGGACGCTTTGCTGAGCGATCCGCTGCGCGCCACTTCGAGGAAATAGCGTAAAGCCGTCTGGTCCATGCGCCGTCCGTTCTAGCGTTCAAAGTCGAAGTGCGCGCTTTGCCGCAACGGCAAAGGTCGGTGAGAAATATTGTAATTGTCCAGAAATATCGGCGAGGTCAGCATGAATTCGTCGGCGGCTACGGCTGCCTTTTCAGCTTCGACGGAGACCGACGTGACCCGCGACACCGCCCTTCAGATTGCCGACCGCTACTTTCAGTCCGGCGCCTTTCTCGACGACTTGCAGCGGCGCGTCGCGTATCGCACCGAAAGTCAGGAGGCCGACAGCGCCGCGCGGCTCATGGCTTATCTCACCGAGGAACTGACGCCGACGCTCACGGCATGGGGCTTCCGCTGCCGCGTGGTCGACAATCCTGCGGCCGGCGCAGGGCCGTTTCTGGTCGCGCATCGCCACGAAGGCGACGACCTGCCGACGGTGCTGACCTACGGCCACGGCGATGTCGTGCGCGGCTACGACGCGCAGTGGCGAGAAGGCTTGTCGCCGTGGAGCGTGACGGTCGACGGCGACCGCTGGTACGGCCGCGGCACCGCCGACAACAAAGGGCAGCACAGCATCAACCTCGCCGCGTTGAAGGCCGTGCTCGACGCGCGCGGCGGCACGCTCGGCTTCAATCTGAAGCTGCTCTTCGAGACCGGCGAGGAAGTCGGCTCGCCCGGCCTTTCCGCCGTTTGCGAGCAGTTGCGCGACGAACTGGCCGCCGACGCGCTGATCGCTTCCGACGGACCGCGCCTCGCGGCCGACCGCCCGACGATGTTCCTGGGCTCGCGCGGCGTGATCAATTTCCGGCTCGACGTAAAGCTGCGCGACGGCGCGCATCACTCGGGCAACTGGGGTGGCCTGCTGCGCAATCCGGGCATCGTGCTCGCCAACGCGATCGCCACGATGGTCGACGAGAACGGCAAGATTCTGATCGAAGGCTTGCGTCCGCCGCCGATTCCGGATTCGGTGGTTCGCGCGCTCGCGGACATCACCGTCGGCGGCAATCCGGGCGAACCGGAAGTGGACACGGATTACGGCGAGCCGGGACTCACGCCCGCCGAGCGCGTGTTCGGGTGGAACAACATCGAAGTGCTGGCCTTTCGCACGGGCAACCCCGACAAGCCGGTGAACGCCATTCCCGCGACCGCGTTCGCGCATATGCAGATCCGCTTCGTGGTCGGCACGGACTGGCGCAACTTGCAGCAGATCGTGCGCGATCACCTCGATGCGCACGGCTTCCCGATGGTCGATGTCGAAGTGGAGCGCGGCATGCCCGCGACGCGCGTCGATCCGGACAATCCGTGGGTCAAGTGGGCGCTGCGCTCGCTCACGCAAACCACGGGCACGCGTCCTGTGCTGTTGCCGAATCTCGGCGGCACGCTTCCGAACGACGTCTTCGCCGATGTGCTCGGCATGCCGACGCTGTGGGTGCCGCATTCGTATCCCGGCTGTTCGCAACATGCGCCGGACGAGCATTTGCTCGGCTCCGTCGCGAGCGAAGGGCTGCGCATCATGGCGGGCCTCTTCTGGGATCTCGGCACGCGCGAAGGCGATGCCGTCAACGGCAATGCCGCCGACCATCTGCCGCGCAAGACGAACGGAGGGCTTCGCCATGAGTGATTCCGCCACGATTTCGACGTCGGGGAAAGCGCACGGCAAGGAGCGCGGCGTCGCACGACTGATCGTCGCGACATCGATCGGCAACGCGCTGGAGTTCTATGACCTCGTCGTCTACGGCTATTTCGCCGGAACCTTGTCGAAGCTCTTCTTTCCGACGCAGGATCACACCGTATCGCTCCTGCTCACGCTCGGCACGTTCGCGCTCTCGTATCTCGCGCGGCCGGTCGGCGCGCTCGTGCTCGGCTCGTACAGCGACCGCCGCGGACGCAAGGCATCGCTCACACTCTCCATCGCGATGATGACGCTCGGCACCGCCATGGTCGCGCTGATGCCGACCTACGCGACCATCGGGCTCGCCGCGCCGGTGCTGATCTTCGTCTCGCGGCTGTTGCAGGGCTTCTCCGCGGGCGGCGAGTTCGGCAGCTCGACGGCGTTTCTCGTCGAGCACGCGCCAGAGCGCAGCGGCTTCATGTCGAGCTGGCAGTTTTCAAGTCAGGGCGCGAGCACGCTGCTCGCGTCGCTCTTCGGCGCGGTGCTGACCGGCTCGCTGACGCCCGCACAGCTCGAAGGCTGGGGCTGGCGCATTCCGTTTCTATTCGGAGTACTAATCGGACCGATCGGGCTTTATATCCGGCGACGCATCGACGAAACGCCCGAGTTCGAGCATGCGGAGAAAGTGGCGTCGCCCGTGCGCGAACTGCTCGCGACGCAGAAGGAGCGCTTGCTCGTGTCGATCGGATCGCTCGTGCTGACGACGACCGCCAACTACATGCTGCTCTACATGCCGACGTATGCGGCACGGCAGCTGGGACTCGCGCCCTCCTCCGGCTTCATCGCGACCTTGACGGCCGGGTTCATCATGATGGTGCTCGTGCCGGTGGTCGGGCATCTCTCCGACAAGTACGGGCGCACGCGCATCATGCTGATTACCGGCGTGATCTTCTTCCTGACCGTCTATCCGGCGTTCATGTTTATGAACGCGCATCCGTCGCTGCCTACGCTGCTCGCTGCCGTGATTTGGGTCGCGCTCCTCAAGGCGACGTACTTCGCGCCGATTCCCGCGCTGATGTCCGAGCTTTTCCCGACCGCCACGCGCACGACCGGCATGGCGTTCGGCTACAACATCGGCACGACGGTGTTCGGCGGCTTTACGCCGCTGGCGGTGGCGTCGCTCATCGCGTTGACGCATAACAATCTCGCGCCGGGTCTGTATCTGATGATCGCGGCGGTCGTGAGTCTCTTCACGCTTGTCTGGGCGCGAAAGCGCCTGGATGTGCGTTGAACGTTCGAATCCAGCCAGGAAGTTCTCAAATGAACGAAGCATTGCAGCGTGCGATCCAGTTTTCCGTCGATCACGAATCGACTTGGGATCGGCAAGTACACGGCAACTGGGGCGTGCACGTGAACGATCCGCCGCCGTGGAATCGGCTGCTCGGGCCGGTGCATGATCGCGGGCCGGTGTCGGGCGCGCTTGCCGTCGATGGCCGCGTGATCACGACGTGGGGTGAGCCGGACCGCGCGGACCTGACGTTCAGCATCGCGAAGACGTACCTCGCGCTGCTCGCGGGCGTCGCGCATGATCGCGGATTGCTGCCGGATCCGGATGAAGCGGTGCGCTTGCGTGTGCCGGGCATCGGCTTCGACGATCCGCATAACGCGCCGATCACATGGACGCATCTGCTTCAGCAAACCAGCGAATGGCAGGGCGAGTGCTTCGGGCTTTCGGATCAGGCGGACCACTACCGCGCGGTCACGTTCGGCGAGCCGCCCGCCGGCAAGAAGGGCGAACTGCGGCCGTTGCGGACGCCCGGCACGTATTGGGAGTACAACGACGTCCGCATCAATCAGCTTTCGCTCGCGCTGCTGCATCTGTTCCGGAAGCCGCTGCCCGATGTTTTCCGTGATGCCATCGCGCGACCGCTGGCCTTAAGCGACAACTGGAACTGGGCGGGCTATGACCACGCGTGGGTCGAAATCGACGGCAAGCGCATGCAGTCCGTGCCGGGCGGCACGCATTGGGGCGGCGGGATGTCGATCAGCGCCAACGATCAATTGAAGATCGCGCAGATGCTGCTGGATGATGGCGTGCGTGATGGGAAGCGCGTGCTCTCATCCGAGTGGATTGCGCGGATGCGCACGCCCTGCCCGCTCGCGTCGTTCTATGGCTACCTTGTCTGGCTCAACACCCGGCGGAAGATGTTTCCGGGCGTGCCGGAGACGAGCTACTTCGGCATCGGCGCGGGAAGTTCGTTCATGTGGATCGAGCCCGAGTCGCGGATCGCGTTGATCGTGCGATGGCTCGACTCGGCGCACGCGGCAGAGTTCTTTGGGTTGATGTTCGAGGCTTTAACGGCGTCGAGCGGCGCGGTGCAGGTCTGAATGGGCGGCGGGCGGGCTTTCGTCATTCACTCTCTCTAATGACGGGTGCCCCCGCCGCGTTGTGTCGCTTGGTTGGCTGCCGTTTTGTTCGATGCGGCGGTGTAAGACCGTTAGTTGCGTGAGGTCAATGCGTTTGAGCCCTTAAGAACGGCGTCGGTTGTTCGTTAACAAGAGCAAGCCAACCTAACGACCGACGCATGTCCTCCACTATTCCTTTCCGCCGCTCGGCTCACGCGACGCACACGCGGCTCTCCAAAGCTCAACTGCTGCCCATCGCGCGCGGCGTCGCAGACGAACTCGCCCTTCACGCACATCTCGCGCTCGAGACGCTGCGCGCGGGCTCGCCGGATATCGCGCCGGCTCAACACATCGCCGAAGTCATGCTGCTGGCGAAGTTTCTCGCGGACGCAGGACATGGCAACTTCCCGGACGAAGCCCTTGTCGATGCCGATCAAACGATTGCGCGCACGTTCGACGGCGGCCGCGAATCCGGTTGCTGGAGTATTGCTGCGGACGGGGTCGATCGACTGGCGGCGATTGTCTCGCTTTATGATCATCAACTGAAACGCGCGACGCTCGGGGCGCTGACTGCGGCGAGCGACAGGCTCGATCGGTTCAAGGCTGGTGAGCCGTATCAGGGGTCGAGGAAGAAGCGGGCTTGAGGGTGGTGGTGTTGGGGCGCCGTTGGTCGGCCAGCGGCGGGCGCGTGGGCCGATAATGTATTGTTTGTTACGAAACGGTGGGTGCCGGTGGTAGATCGGCAAGTTTTCTCGCATGTCGCGGATGGTCCGTGCTCCTTGACCGGCAACTGTCCGCTCTGGCGTGAAACAACGTTAGATGTTTATTTTAAATACCTGATTTTTAAGTCTTTTCTCGCTCGCGCCAAGTTTGGCCTGTGTTCCACGGGCCCGTTACCCATCCGTCGTCTCTTAGAAGCAGAAACCTCCGGTAGGCCGCGATTGTCGCGTGTCGTGCGCTAATAAGGCGAGCGCGCGACGGATGCGATCTGCGGCAATGCACCCGGGAGACGGCGTAGGGTTGCTCGCCCACAGAGCGTCCGGCGCATGCGGCGCTTGCTATCGCTTGGTTCCTGATGGCGCTATGGGCAGTGCTGGGAAAGGTACCGCTCACGGTGTCACGTTGCCACACCGGTTCACGCGAACTGGCACCGCGCCGTCGCGCTGAATCGGTCCACGTGTAGTTGACACGATCAACCTCCGACGGATTGCTGACGCACTCCTCGGCGCGGGGGTTTCACGTTGGGTGACTGGGTTAATAGAGCGTTGTCTCTCGAAGCGTTGGGCGCTACGCCGAACGGTGCCGGCTGCCCCGAGGCGGGAAAGCGTTAGCGCGCCGCTCGGCTGTCGACGGCCAAGCGCGCGTTCGATGTCGCGTCGCTTCGCCAGTGATCAAGCGTCCGCGGTGGTATCGACGCATGGCAGACGCCTCGCCCCCAACGCTGGTTGAACTCGGGAGAGAGCCACTTGCTTTTCGCCGAACGGGTCGCGCTGATCGCTGGTGTCTTTCGCGCTTGTCGTAGATCAGGACCACGTCGCCGGTTCTCCGGGCCGCATCGGATAGCCCGTGAATTCAGGCTGCGATTTCGGCGGCGCCGGCGGCGACACCGGGCGGATTTGTTTTACATGGCGCGGCATGATGAACGGCATGCGCGCCGTTGACAGCGGCCTTTTCCGCACCCGCTAGGACTTGAAGAACTTCGACCGTCTAATCGCGGTACCTGGGGACGAAGTGGAATGCGACGCTGTTGAGCAGCAGTTCGACGGGTTGAAATCACGCCATTCCTGCTACGTGGGCTGCGGCTTTGATCGGTCGCTCCAAGCGACGAGCCGCCGGCTTCTTTGGCGAAGCAGATGTGCCCAGTTCAATACGCTGCGGACTCCCCGCCCAGTCCGTACATATCGGCTTGCTAGGCAAGCATGAGCGGCCGAGAGACAAACTTTAGGCGTCATTTCCACGGCGAGAAAAGTGTCCGAATTCGGACACCGTGGCTCGGTTGTTTGGCGTGATTACCGAGGCCGATTGGTCGCCGGGGGCGCAGTGCGACCGCGAGCATTGAGAGAATTCTGCGCCACTGCGGCGCTGGGAGCGCCGCATTCTCGCGCCCCCATCGCTACCGTTTTAGTAGGACGTCGACCTCTGAGGTGAGGGGAGCCTGCCATATGCACTGCGATCAATCAGGCTGTTTCCAAGTCCGGTAAAGCCGGGCTCGAAGGGCATCGCTGACTTCTGATTCAACTACTTGCGCGGCGAGAGACCGCCAATTGCGTCCGCTCGCCGTCTTCAGGATCAGCTACTCAAGGCGTCTACGCAGACGCGTATTGTTTGCTCGACCGGCCACGCAACTGGACCCGCCGAAAGGCGCCCTGACTTTGAAGCCCCGAAGGAGTTACCGCGCCGACACTTGACTGTCCGAGTGTCCGAATTCGGACAGCGCGCGACGTGTTAATTGGCCGGCAGTCAACGGATCGCGCTCCGCGCCAGAGTGTCCGAATTCGGACACCCGCGTTACCGCTCACTTGCAAGCGTAAGACAAGCGCCCAGCTTGCAATCGCTCCGCTCACTAAAAGAACACCATCGCCTCGAACAGGCGAAAAAAAGCCCGCATAGCGGGCAGTCGTTTCATTCAGATCTAATGGAGAACATCTTCCCGATATGCTCTCTAAGTTGGTTCTCCTGCTCCTCCGTCACCACCCCCGCCTTGAACTTGAACGTCAGCCCCTTGACGTCTTTCGTGATGCTCCCGGCCTGCACCTTCCCGGCAAAAATCTTCAAAATGCTGCGTCCTCCAGCGTCCGTAGGCGCACCGCCCCGGCTGATGTGCGCGCCCAAACTTGCGGCAAGTTTCGTCTGCACCAAGTCGCCCGACAATACTTGCGGCCATAGTTCCTGAAGCGCTTTCAACCCTGCCTCGCCCGACTTCTTCAATGCATTCGCCACGTCTTGCGCCGACGACGCTCCCAAAACGGAAGGCGTCAAATCGAGGTCGCGCTTCACGAAATCAGGCAACGCGTCGAAGGCCAGAAACCGATAGAGGTCGCTGCGCGAGATGCCCATTGCCTCAGCCAAGCGCGTGCGATTCGGAAATTCCGCTTCCGCTCGACGGATCGCGATAGCGATCTCATAATCCGACAGATCGTCGCGGGTGACGTTTTCCATCAACGCAAGCGCCGCCATGTCCTGATCAGAACACTCGATGACGACTGCCCGAATCGTCTCCTTATTGATGAGCTTATGTGCGCGCAGTCGACGCTCACCCGCGACAAGCTGAAACGAATCGCCGATGCGGCGAACCGTGACTGCCTGCAGCAATCCCACCTCATCAATGGAGCGCGCCAGCTCCGAAAGCTTCGCCTCATTGAACTGACGACGCGGTTGCCACGGATTCGGCACGATTGCGTCGAGTGGAATTTCCGTCTCGACGCCCTTCGACTCCAACTCCTGAATCCGAAGCTGCGCCGCTGCGAGTGCGCTCGTGATGCCCGGCATCGTCTGCGGGCCGCGCGCATTGCGATCCTTCTTCGACTCGCCTTTGAAATCGGCCGGCTTCGGAAGGTTGGCCGTCTTGGCCATGAGTTGTTCTCTAATGTTGTTACTCACGCCGCCTCCTTCCAGGATTTAACGAACATATCGTCGAGCCACTTCGCATACTGCATCATCGGCTGCCTGACACGTTGCAGCGACTTGGCCGTCGAGTGCGTGCTGACGACATCGAGCGCCGTCGAGAACGACAACGCTCCGCCGCTCATCACGGAGCTCGCCGGAATCTCGAACGGGTCGAGCCAGCGTCCGTAGGCACTCTGCGCCCACTGTCGGACGACCGGCGCCGACGAGGTCTTGCCGTAGTCGACCTTCGACAGCAGAATCGAAATGAAGTCGTACACCTTGTCTTCTTCGTACGGCAGGAAGTCTTCAGCGACATCCGAGAAAAGCCGCCAGAATGCCAACGAGCTAATGAAGTCGAGGTTCTCGGGAATCATCGGCATGACGAGCGCGTCGGCGGCCAGCAACGCATTCAGGTTCATGTACGACAGCGACGGCGACGTATCAATAAGAATGTAGTCGTACTGCGCGCGCAGCGGCTCGAGGCCTTCTCGCAAGACCGCCCAGAAACGATAGCCCTGAATCGTTTTCTGCCGTGCGGGGAGAAGGAACTCCGCTCCGTACAGAAAGGTATGGCCGGGGATAATGTCCAGACCATCCCAGTAAGTCGACTGCACGCTCGCGCCCAGTCCGCCCTCGACGTTCTGGTCATAGATATAAGGGAGCACGGTGTCGTCTCCCGAGATCTCCTTCTCGGCATACAGTCCACACAGCTCCGACGCCGACGCCTGCGGATCCAGATCGATCAGCAAGACCTTTCGGCCGAGCAGCGTCAGCGCTTGCGCGAGGCAAACCGTTGTCGTAGTCTTCGCCGAGCCGCCTTTCAACTGGGCCGTAGTGAGCACCTTGCCGCGGAACGTGCCGTCGGCATCATCGAGCCTCGTCTGATAGATATCGGACGCCATCTTCACCCAAAGACGAACCTCGGGCAGCGTGAAAGTGCGGCTGCGGCCGTTGCCGTTGAGCGTGCCGCTCGGCAAACCGCCTTCGCCCTTGGTCACGAGATACTGAATCTGCTGTCGAGTCAGATTGCACATCTCGGCGAGTTCGCTGATGGTGTAGAAGGGCGCAGTTTTGCGCGGGCGGGGCGCGAGAATCTGCTCGCGAAGATTGTCCGAAAACGGTTCGAGGTTATCCGCAAACTCCGCGACTTCCCGAAGCGACACCTTGCGGTCTTCCATTGGTAAGCTGCCTACGTTGGCCATTCTGCGCTTTCTCCCTGTATTGACGCTGAAGCGCAGAATACACGAATATGCGTAAACAGGCTTGCAAAGTGGCGAAATTTCGCAGTTTCTTATCGCCTTGGGGCCTTCGACGCGAGATTTCCGCCGCCTGCGGACGTGCGCAGACCGTGCAGTAGAGCCCTCCCACAGCTTTCCTAATCTCACACTCCAAAGCTTCCGGCACAAAAACCGCCCCGGGGGTGGTTTTTTGTGCTCCGAAAAAGCTCAATCCCTTCAGCTACTTAGCACTAAAGACTCAAGGAACTTTGATGGCTCCTACCATCGTTAGTCCAGTTTTTTTGTAAACCTTAACCGTCAAACCTACAAACAGCCCCACGGAAACCCTTAAGAATCAACAAGCTTCCCTGTGAATAGGGACGGTTTTTGTGAAGGGCGGGGCGGTTTTTGTGCTCGTGAGGTCGCAAACTGGGCGTGGACAGACGGTTTTTGTGCGCACCGGGGTGGAATTTGGGCGGCGCCCGCTTCCTAGAGGGCGGTTTTTGTGCGAACCGAGCCGATGAAACCGGGGCGGTTTTTGTGTTGACACGCTTTTCGTGCCTGTTAGAGTGCCGGGACAGTAGCCGAACAGAAGAATGGACAATCAAGATTTCACCGTCACGCCTCAGCAACTTGCGCTGGACATCTACGAAGACATGTCCGGACAAGGCGCGGCTATCTGCGAGGCGACGCGCGACATCGGTTTTCTGCGGAACAACATTTTCACGCGCGTGGGCGGTCTCGGAATCGCCGCGCGGCGCGTGCTCGACGCGGCATATTTCATCGTTGCGACGAAAGCGCCCGACGAACTGATCGACGACAAGGTCTATACCTTCACCGCCGACGTGAACTACTTCAAGTGGCTAATGCGTTACGACAGTCGCAACCACAGTCACCTGATCGCGCAGATGAGAGCGGCCGCCCGCGCGCGCGTCGAAATCATGACGGCGCCGTCCATCGAGGAACTGACGGAGAAGGACTCGTGGGGCACCATCAGCTTGCTCGGTGACTGCTATATCGAACGCAACGTTGTATGCGTGCTGCTTTCGGGGCGTGTCATCAAGTATCTCATCAGCCCTTACAAGGCCCACTGGCTGAGCTTGCGCGCCTCCACGGCCTTTTCGCTATCGCTTGCACGCGCGATCTATGACCGGCTGATCCCGTGCGAAGGTCACGGCGTGACCGAATGGTTCCCGTTCGAAGAGGTGCTCGAATGGCCGGGCAAGGTCGGCGAGTCGCGCAAGGAAGTCAAGGAGTTCAAGAAGCGGTTTCTGGAGCCGGCTATCGACCAACTCAATGAAGTCTCGGACTTCGACGTGAGCTGGGAGGCCAACGCCGACCGCGCCACGCGCGACAAGCTCAAGATCCGCTTTCGCTTCACGAAGAAGCAGGGCGCGGATGCGGCGCGGGCGGGCATCGCCGACGAGATGTATCTCCTGTTGCACAACGAATTCGCGTTCGACACGCCGGACTTCGAACGCCTCGCCAAGCGTCGCGATGTATGGACGGACGAACGTCTCGAACAGGCGATCGAATACACGCGTTTCAAGCTGAACGAAGGCAAGGTCACGGTGAGCCCGCGCGGCTACCTCTTCAAGGCGCTGGAAGGCAACTACCGTATTGGCGATGCGGATCGCAAGATGGCCGCGATCAAGGCGAGACAACTCGAAGAAGAGAAGAAAGGCCGGCGCGAGCGCGACGCCGCGCAGGCGCAACTCGAAGCAACCATTCAGGCGCAGAACGATTCCGCGAAAGCTAAGCTCAGCGAAGAAATCAGGGCGGGGCGGGAGTTCTTCGAGGCCGCGGACGCGCAGTCGCGCAAGGAACTGTGCCATTCGTTCGTCAGCCAGTTGATTCCGCAACGGCTCATCGAGAAGCAGGGCCTCTCGCGGGAATCGTTGAGCGCGGACAACATTCTGACGGTCAATCGCGTCGTCGCCGATGCGTTCTGCTCGCACGTGTACATCAAGATGAAGAAGGCGCGGTCGGGCTGACCCGCCGCACAGGCTTCATTCTCTCGGCGGTGCGGGGTCACTCAGCGGCTTCTGGCACGCCGCGAGGACAGCGCCGAGTGCAAGCATCGCCGCGGAGTAGACGAGACCGCGACTCAGTCCGCCGCTATCGGAAATGCGCCCGATCACCGTCGGACCGACGATCTGACCGACCGCGAAGACGATGGTGAAGGCATTGATGCCGCTCGCCCATTGGCTCACAGCCAGGTTGTGCCGGACGAAGGCTGTCGTCGACGCCACGGCGGATAAGAACGTCGCGCCGAACAGCAGGCCGGAAGCGAACGCGGCCACCGGATGCGCGAACAGGGCGGGAACGAGCGTCGCCACGGCGAGCAGCGCGTTGAGCAACGCGAGCGCCTGACCGCCGCGCACCCGGTCGAGCAGTCCAGACCACACACGCGCCGACGCGACCGTCGCCACGCCGAGCGCGACGTAGAAGGCACTGACGACAGTGGCAGTCATCCCCGCCGCACGCAGCAGGGCAACGATAAAGGTCATGTAGCCGATATAGCCGACGCCGAAGCAGCCGTATCCCGCAAGCGCGAGGATATAGCGCCTGTGCCGGATTGGTCGATGCGGCGCTGCCCGCGCTCCGCTTTGTGCCATCGGCTGCGCGGACGCGGAGTCGATACGCCGCGCCGCCCACACTGCGGCGATCCCACAGAGGGCGCATGCCGCCGCCAGCGCGAACCAGGCGTAGCGCCAGCCGTGCGTATCGGACGATATCGTCAGCGGGACGAGGATCGACGAAAGCGCGATGCCCCAGCCCGTGCCGCCGTAATACAGGCCGATGATGAGTCCCGAATCGCGAGGTGAAAGCGACGCGAGGCGTGCTGCCAGCACCCCGCCGCTCACGAAGACGAGCGCGCTGGCAGCCCCGGTGACCACGCGCAGCAACAGCAGCCCGTTGGTCTGTGTTACGGCGCCGCTCGATGCCATCAAGAGCGCCGTCGAGACGCAGCCTGCGACGAAGAGCGTCCGCGGCGCGCTTTGCTGCGACAACCGCCAGAACGCGAACGCGCCGAGCAGATAGCCGAGCGCGTTGGCCGTGTTCATCGCGCCGGCCTGCGCGAAATTCCATCCGAGGTCGAGCTTCATCGGAGGCAGCAGTAACGCATACGCGAAGCGCGCGAACCCGAGCGCGATCGCGCTGCCGAGCGACAAAGCGACCGCGAGCCGCCGCGCGTGCGAACGGCTTGCCGATGCGCTCGCCGGCTGCGGCTGTGCCCGAGGTTCTGCGCCGCTCTCGATAGTCTCTGGTGTTCGCACGCTCGTCGCTTCTCCGGCTCGCTCGAATCGCCTCGCTTGAATCGCTTATCGTGCGGCTTATGTTAGCGCGCCAAGCGTCAGCCGTATTCCTCGCATCGCCGGTCGAGCGTCGACTTCATGCGAAGTAGCAGTTACATCGGATGCGCGGCGACGAAGTTCTTGAACGCCGCGTACACCGGCTTTTGCGTGACGCCGTCGTTCATCAAGAGACCGTAGTTGCCTTCGCCGCCGACCGGATCGTCGTACAGTTCGTACGCCTGGATCGCCTGGAGGTTGTACCGCGACGCGATCGCGACGAACTGCGCCATCATCGCGTTCCCGACCATGTACGACGCGATCTGTGCGTCCGAGCCGTACCACGGGCGCACGCCGAACTCCGTCAGCCAGATCGGCTTGCCGTACGCCTGCAACGCGGCGAGCACGTCATGGCAGCCGGTGCCGCCGCAGGCGTGCGTGATGTCGCCTTGCTCGGAATACCAATGCCAGCCGGTGATGTCCCACGTGACCTTCGGATGGCCCGTCGTGCCGTCCGGCTGCGTGCCGTTCCAGAGCATGTCGTCGAAGCCGTAGTGCAGCCACGTATCCCCGCCGATGATGATCTTGCCGTTCGTATCGACCGACTTGATGCCGGCGATCATGCCGCGAATCAGGCCGCGCGCCTTCTGAAAGAGCGCATTGTCGAACTGTTGCGGATAGACGCCGTCCACGTTGCCGACCAGCGACATCGCGCCCAGTTCGTTCGACACCTCGTAGTACGGATATCGATACGACGTCGCCGTCTGCTGGCCGAGCGCAAAGCCCGCGGTGTACGCGTCCGACTCGCTGTTGAAGGAGCGCGGGTCGGACAGCAGCACCGGAAACACCGTGACGCCGCCTGCGGCCATCGACCTGGCGATGCCCGCCAGCTTAGTGGCCGTCGCCTGGCTGTACACCTCGTTGCGATACAGCTTCGCCCCGAGATCCTGCAATTGCGACAGCTGGCGCGCGGGACTGGAGATATCGTAAGCGCCGCCTTCGTTGTTGTGGCCATTGGCGCCATAGAAGATCGACGCAGAGGCATTGACCGGCGTCGGTGTGCTTATCGGTGTGCTTACCGGCGCGCTCGCGCTCGATCCTGTCGAGTTGTTCGAGCTAACGGGCGTCGCCGTGCTGGTCGGCGCGGTGTTGGCCGCTGCGGTAGCCGGCGTCGTAGCCGCTGATGTCCCTGTCGCTGTAGTGGCCGTCGAGCTGGAGCCTGATTGCGCGGTGGACGAAGTTTGGGACGAGACTACGGTGCCGCTTCCGGAGTACGAAGTCGACGAAGCGGCGGAAGCCGCATCGCTGCCCGGACTGCTGACGGCGTTGCCGGATGCGGCGCTTTTCGCTGCGCCCGCCGCGCCGTCGCTTCCTCCGCCGCCGCCGCCGCACGCCGTGAGAAGCGCGCTGATTACCAGTGCTACGGTGAACAGGGCGCACGGACGCGCTCGGGAAAGAGCGCGTGCATTCGAGTTGATCGTCATGATGATGTCACTTAGGAATGCTGATCGAGGTCCCGATCGGCTAAAGCGAAACGCGCGAGCCGAATGTCCAAAGGACGACGGACGGAAGAGCGGACCGTCCCGCGGCAAGCCCGATCGGCGGTGCAAATGGAAAGTGCGGCGGAATTTAAGACGCCGTCCCGCTTGGGGTTCGCATGTAACTACGGCCGGAAAGAGCGGGACTTTAGGGTGCCGTCGCGTCAAATTTGCGTGGGCTGCGCGTGCCGATTGTTCGGGGCCGCCAACGTTTGCCTCTATCGACGCGAAAACGGAAATATGTGCCGGGAAAGGGAGACCGATGCCGCCGTCGACACGCGTCGCGAACGCGTATGGACGGTGTGTCGAGCGCCATCGGCAGCCGGCTCGGGCGTCCGCCTGCCGAAGGGTCGGCGCTTATTGATGGCTCGCCGAAGCGGCCGGAGCGGGCTGGGCGGCAGCGGCGGCCGCGGCGGCCGCCGCGGCGGAGGGCGTCTTCGACGGCAATGCCGGCAATCCGGGCGGCGGGCCGCTATCGGGCAGGGTGAAGATCGGCATGGAACTCGGGCAGCGGAACGTGGTGAGCAAGTCGCTCGTGAGGGGATTGGCCACGCTGCCCGCCGTCGCGATGTCGAGCACCGCCTTGCGGCCCTCGAAGCCGAAGACCACGCGCGTGCGGCCCGGCGTCGCGGTCGGCACGACTTCGCCGAGACGCATCAGGCGCATGAGCGCCCAGGGACCGTCGGCTGCGACCGTCGATGTATCGGCCCGGATGCGCGGGCTGGCCGTCAGTTCCGCATGCACGCCGCCGCGCGGGCCGGGCCAACTGATGCGGACGGGCGCGACGGGCCTGTGCTGGTAGAGCGCGTTCTGACCGTCGATGTCGATGGATAGGCTCAGGATCGTCGGATCGAGTTCGGCGATGCGGAGGTCGGCTTTCCAGGCGAGTTGCTTCTGGCCCTGGTCACTGAAGAAGACGTCGCGGATTTCCTTCGCGTGCTGGAACGGCTCGAGGTCCGGTCCGTGCACGGGTTCGGTCGAGCCGGCGAGGGTCTTGTACCGCCACGGACGCGCAGATGTATCGACGAACGGCAGCAGATTCTTCGTGAAGAAGTCGTCGAGCACGCCGCCCTGCGCGAACACGCGCGTGAAGTCTTCCACGCTCACATCGCGCTTGCTGTCCGGAGAAAAGGGATAGTTGCCCTCAACGGTCAGACGGCACGCGTCCGTGACGACCGCCTGCATCTGCCGTGAAAGCAATTGCCCGATGCCCTGGTTGACCTCGCGCGAGCCTTGCATCGACAAGCCGAGCAGCACTTCGCGGAAAGGCGCGGGCATGGTGTTGGCGGCCATCTTTAGTTTGGATGCCGCGTCGCTCGTCGGTGGCAGGCTGTTGTTGGCGATTGCGTTGTCGGCGACCGTGAGCGAAGTGTAGTAATCGTTGAGCAGGCTCGTCACGCCGTCGAGGCCCGTCGCGCCTGCCTTGCCGTTGCCGGCCGTCTGGCCGCTCGACTGCGTGTCCGAGCTGCCCGTAACCATCTCGCGCAATGCAGCGAAGTGACTGTCGACCAGCTCGCGTTCGACCCGCTCCGCCGCGCGAATGCCGAGCGTTTTCTCGGCCTTGTCCGCGACCTTGTCGCTCGCCTTGTCGAGAAGGGAAGGGCCGTCGGCGGAGACGTTGCGCGTGAGCGTCGTCTCGTGGACGGCCGCGTTCGCGAGCCGCGCAAGCGGGGAATCGGGCGCCGCGAAACGCCGCAGCACCTGAAGATCGAACGCGAGACTCGTGCCGCTGACCGTGCGGATGTCGCCGAGAAACGCGTCCCACTGCTGCGCGTACTCGGTCAGATAGAGCCGGCGGATGGCCTCGGTGAGCGGATCGTCGGCGCCCGTGACCGCACTCGCAATCTCAGCCGTTTTTTTTTGAGCCTCACCGAGATACGAGCGGCCCATCACCCAGGCGTCGTCGTCACGCGCGGCATCGACGAATTCGTGCAGCCGCTTGTCGAACAGATTGCGGTAGCCGTCGAACGTGAAAAGCCCCGCCACGCCGCGCGAAAGCGGCGCGCCGCTCGCGCGCGTGAAGACCGTGCCCGCCTGCGGACCCACCGCTCGCAGAAGCGTGAACTCGTCGGGCGCTTCCTTCTGCATGTCGGCTTTCGCGCGGTCGTACAGGCGCTGCGTCGCATTGCTGGAGTCGAGAAAAGCGCGCGCCCGCTGAATCAGCCCGTCGTTGCGGATGAGCGGCGATTGCACCACGCGGTCGCCCGAGAACAACTGCTCGACGTGACCGATCATCGACGCTCGGCCGCCGAAGATCGACGCGCTGTCCGTCTTCGCCCAGTCGTCCAGCACCCAAGCCTTCACGTCGCCGGCCTTGAACTTCGCGGGATCGTAAAGCATGAGGTAGACGCGAAGCGCGTCGTACGCAGACTTCGAATCCTGGCTCGCGATGGACGAAGAGATGACGTCTTCGAGACGATGGACGATCTGCGGCACGAGCAGGTTGTCTTCGAGTGCCTGATACGTGAAGCGGCTCGCGTCCGCGATGCCGGGCGCAGTGTACAGGCCGTAGCGGAAGCTGGTGTCCGGCTCGGCAAGGTTCAGACCGGTCCACGTCGGCAGATACAGCGCCTCGCTCAGCGTATCGGGCACGGCCTCCGGTTTCGGCTCCTTGTAGAGCGCTGTAACACGCGCTGCGAGCGATTGCGTCTTGTGCGCGATGGCCGCCAGATAGTTGCTATTGCTGTCGAAGCTCATGTGCAGGCCGACCGCGAGCCAGACGAAGAGCATCAGCGCGAGCGCGTGACCGAGCAGGCGCAACATGCGCAGGCGGTATTCCCAGCGCAGGTTCGGGCGAACGAGGTTGGCCTCGGGCACGATCACCTTCGCGAACAGGTCCTGAAGGAAGTAGCTGTGCGTGCTCTGCGGCGCCGCTTCCTCCGGCGAAACGGCATGTCCTAGACCGGTGGCGAGGCGTTGGACGACGGTGAGCGGCTCGGCGACCACGCGCTGGGCGCTCTGCAGCGCGCTCGTGAAATACACGCCGCGCAGCGTCGCCTGAAGCTGGGTGTCGTCGTAACGTGAATCGACGAAGAGTTGCGCGAGGAAATCGACGAGCGGCGCGGCGAGCGCGCCGAACGCCTCGGGCAACACCGACAAGCGCCGGCGTCTGTCCATGTCGTACTCGTCTTCCAGCCGCGTGTTCACGCCATTGGCGAGACGCGAGGCGAGTTGCCGAAGCTCGCCGTCGCAGCGCAGGGGTAGGTCGATCTGCGATGCCTCGTTGCCGAGCGGCAGCGTGAAGCCCCACATCTGCGCGCGATGCTCTTCCGTAAGCGAACTAAAGTAGTCTGCGAAGCCGGGCAGATGGTCCGTCTGCGTGACGATGAGATAAACCGGAAAGCGGATTCCGAGCGCCGTGCGCAGGTCTTCGAGACGCCCCCGCAAAGCAGCGGCTTCCGCGGCACGGACAGCCGGGTCGGCGGCGGTCAGCACGTCGAGCTTCACGGTCAGCAGCGCGCCGTTGAGCGGCGCGCGCGGGCGATGACGTCGCAGCAAGGCAAGAAAGCCGCGCCATTCATCGCTATCAACGGTGAGACGCCACTCGGGGTCATCGCGATCGCTGTTTGCATCGGGCGCTGCCTCAGTCTTCGCCGCACTCGCCGACGCGTCGGACTTCACGGTTTGCGCGAGCTCTTTCGGCCGAAGCACCGGGCCGGACGAGGTGCCGTGGCGCGTGTAATGGCCCGCCGTGTCGATCAGCACCGCGTCGTTTGTGAGCCACCAGTCGACGTTGTCAGTGGCGGCCGAGCCGCCCGTGAAGCGCTTCGACGTCGTGCCGACCGGGAATTCCAGTCCCGCGTTCAGGAGGGCCGTTGTCTTGCCCGACCCTCTCGATCCGAGCGTGATGAACCACGGCAGTTCATAGAGGTATCGCGTGCCCTGAAACAGACGTCCGATGCCGCGCGCGCCCGTGCGCATGGTCCGCAGCCGCGCGATCGCACTATTGACGCGTGCCTCGACCACCCGCAGGCGCTCCGCTGCGGGCGGCGCATCTTTTTTCTTGCCGAACGCCAGCGCCTTTTCGAGAAATTGCTCGTCGTCGCGCATCCTGAAGAAGACCCAGGCGAGCCAGTAAACCGCGAAGCAGACGAGCACGACGGTGATCGCGATGATGCGCGCCGACTCCGGCGCGAACGGCTGCGCATTGCCGAAGCTGAGCAACGGCGTCGCGTACCAGATCAGCACGCAGAGCAGCGCGACGAACGCGGGGCTTGTCGGCGCCTCCTTGAGCCAGAGCAACACGCCGACGACCAGCAACGCGATGACGAACACCCGCATGCCCACGCCAGCCAGCGGCTTCAATCCGCCGAACGCCAGATAAGGCCCGAGAAACCAGATCACCAGTCCGACGACGACCAGCCCCAGGAAACCGAGGAACCAGCGTGACCTCAGAAACGACAGCATTTTCATTCTTTCTTTCCGGATGGCATGAGACGGCTAGGGCGTGACCGTGATGGCAACACGGCGGTTCAGCGCGCGGCCCTGCGCAGTGGCGTTGTCGCCGACAGGGTCGGCTTCGCCCTTGCCGATCGCTTCGAGGCGCGAAGCGGGAACGCCTGCCGTTTGCAGCGTCTGCATGACCTGCGTGGCGCGTTCGAGCGAGAGCGCATCGTTGGACGTGAATTGCTTGCTCTTGATCGGAATGTTGTCGGTGTAACCGGCGACGACGACCTTGCCGGGCACTTTCATCAACTCGTTGGCGATCTTGTTGAGAAGCGGCCCGATCGACGCTTTCACCGCGACGCCGCCGGGCGCGAACATCGCATCGCCCTTGAAGGTGACGGCGCTGTGACGCGCGTCTTCGTCAACGCTCACGGTGCCCGCCGCAATCTCGCTGGCGAGCAGTTCCTTCAGATGCGGCAGACGGGGCGCGGGCGGCGGCGTCATGCGGCCGATATCGACGATCTGCTTTTCGAGCGTCGTCGTCTGGTCAAGCAAGTGATACTTGAACCACCCAAAGAGTCCGAGCAGCACGACGCCCAACACCGCGAACGTGATCCACGCGGGAAAGTCGTACACCGACATGCGGCGGCCCTTCGCGTCGGAGGCGACGTGCGGCGACAGCGCCATCGGCACGATGCCGCGCTGCGTCTGGATTTCGTTGTACAGCCGCTTGCGCACGGCGTCGTGCTTGCGCGCGCCGTCCGCTTCATGGCGATAGCGGCCCATGAAGCCGAGACTGAGCACTCGATAGATGACTTCTAGCAGATCGATATGCTCCTGCGGCTCGGTCATCAGCCGGCCGATCAGGAGATAGATCTTGTCGCCTCCGTGGCGGTCTTCGTGGAACTCGGTCGCGAGACCCGTTGCGATCCAGCGCACGCCGGTTTCGCGCTTGCCCCAACGGGTTTGCATCGCGGCGTCATCGAGCGCCGTGCACAGGCAATAGCGCGCACCGATCATGTGGTCGCGCCGGATATTGGCTTGCTCGCACAGGCGCTGGAAGATGCGCACTTCCTGCTTGAGCAGCAGATGCAACTGGTCGATGCCCTGAAGATCGAGATCGTTCGGCATGTCGGCGAGCGCGCGCAGCAGCACGCGGGCGGCTTCGAGCAAAGGGTTTTTTGCCCCTTCCATAGCGCGTAGCCGGGTGACCGGCGGCTCGCCCGGCGGAATGCTGGCGAGCAGCGTGACCGTCTGTTCGTTCAATGCGGCAGCGGTGTTGCCGGCATCATACGTGCCGGTGGACGACAAGCCGTCGCGTGGCGGCAGCCCTGTCCCGTGGCTAGGGTATCCCGCTTGCGGATTCACTCTCTTCCCCTGAATTCATGATGGCCGGGCGCGGCTAGATGCTTACGCGCCCGGTTGTTGCGAACGACGCGCCTTAGCCGCGCACGCCCCACAACTCGAGCTTGAGCTGCGGGAAGTCCCCCGCGACGTGCAGCGCGATGCCGCCGTGCTGCGCGACCGTGTCCCATAGCGGTCCCGAGCGCGAGAGCTCGAAATAGACATAGCCCGCGTTGAACGGAATCTGACGCGGCGGCACCGGCAAGCCTTGTAGGTTGATGCCGGGAAGATGCGCGCGCACGAGATCGGGCAGACGCTCGGACGGGCCGACCTTCGCTTGCGTGGCGAACTGGGCGAGCAGGGCGTCGGGCGGCATCGCGGCTGAGACGGCGAGCACGATCGAGCTGAAGCTGCGAATTTCGCTCGGATCGACCACTGCATTGCGCATGCCGTAGCCCGCATCTTCGAACGGAATCGCCTGCGCGCTGCGAACCAGTACGGCGTTAAGGAGCCAATGCGTATCGTCGACCACGGGCCTGAGACAAACGTGCGGCTTGATGTGCTGATACGGCGGGTGGCTCTCGAGCGGCCGGCGCGTGCTGGTGCGCACGTAAGTGGACAGCTCGCCCGCCATGCTGATGAGCAGCGCGTACAGATCGGCGGGCGAGGTGGTCGGCACGCGGCGCATGTGCTGAAGCAGCGGCTCATAGCGGTTGAGCGTTTGCAGCAGCAGATAGTCGGACACTTCAGCGACCGAGCCCGCCTTGCCGTCGCTGCCGGTTAGCCGGCTCGCGAGCGCGTTGGCGCGCAGGCGCGTGAGTTCGTGAATCTTGTTGAGCCAGCTTTCGAGCAGCGTGCTCGCGCCATAGCCGGAGACGGGCGGCACGAGCGTGTCGTCGAGCTGGATGCTGCCATCCGCACGTATCGACATGACCTTGGTGAGCGGCAGCCCGATCCACGCGTCGGTCATTTCTTTTTCCGGCACCAGGCGAAGTCGCAAGTTCGAGAGTTGGACAGTGCGCGCGCCCTGGCCGACCGAGTTCGTATCGCGCAGGTCGGTATCGAAGACGGCGTAGCGCGCGAGCGAATCGGCGGAATCGTCGAACGTAGTTTCCTCGCCGTTGGGCACGCGAATCGGCGTCGCCAGGTGAATGACCTGTTCCAGATGCTCCGAGCGGATCGTGAGCGGAGGAGGAGGGGGCGTGCTGCCCGGCGCGTCGAACGGCGTGCCGTCCGCGAACACGCCGCTCGCCGACTTGATGATGACCTTGCCGAGCGCGAGGGCTTCGTTGTCGATGGCGAAGTGGCTGAAGCCGAAGAAAAACGGCGACAGGGGCGCGGCGCGCTTATGGGCGAACTGCTCCAGATAGCGTTCCTGCTGTTGGAAGAGTTGCGGGCGCAGGAACAGTCCTTCGCTCCAGGTGACCTTGTTGTACCAGCTCATATGAGTGAGTCCTTACCTATTTTTTCTGTTGTTCGGCTTGTTCGTCGACGATCCTGATTGCGTTTGCGTCGAGGTTGATCGTCAGCTTGAGTTTCGGCGAGAAGATGCGATACCACGCGGCGCTCGGCGCGGCGGGAAGCGGCCATACGGCACGCCACACCGAGTTCGGCAGATCCCGGTAAGCGGCGATGACGCCGAGCATCGTGGTGGCCTGTTGCGCATCGCGCTTGATCGTCTTGGTGTCGCCCGGACGCATCTGGAACTGATCGCGGCTCACGAGGTCGTCGGCGAGCGCGGTCTTGTCCTTGTCCTGCAGGGAGAAAAAGTCCGCTTCGTTGAAGGCGGAGGCGTCCTTCAGTTCGTAGATGCGTACGATAATCGGCGCGGCACGCTTCTGATCGTCGGGATTGACACCCGACGCTGCCTTCAGCGTCAGCGTCATCTTGACGGGTTCGTGCGGTGGAGCGGGGTCGCTGCTCGCGCACGCGGCGAGTCCCAGCGTGCAGATCAATGCAACGAGGACGGATTTGAACGGGCGCATCAGAGAAGAAACAGGTGAGGATTCAGGCATCGAAGGGGCCCGGCGCGCGAGACAACGCGCACCGGGCCCGGCTACGTCAGGAGGCTTTACGCTTCCTTGTTGAGCTTGATGTCGTAGCCTGCGGTTACGGCGCCGCCGCTACCGCCCTGTGCGTTCTGCACCACGTATTCCTGCTTCACCTTGGCGAATGACAGGCGCACGCCTTCGGTAATGCCGCTGTCGGTGTTGCTGCCCGAGGGCGCGACACGCGTGACGATCACGTCGTTCATCGTGATCTTCAGGTATTCCAGCGGATTGCCGCCGGCCTTGCGGACCGTCAGAACGGCCTGATCGATGTGCTTGCCCGTCAGGCAGTACTTCATCAGGTTCGGGCTTGCGCGGTCGACCAGATGCACGAAGGTCAGGTCTTCGACGGTCGCCTTCCCCGCGCCGCCGCCCGAACCCATGTGCATGTTCGACTGCTGGGAGATTTCCCAGCCCCAGCTCTTCACTTCGATCTCGTTCTTGTGAGCGGAATCTTGCGATTCGCCGTCAATTCCGTTGATCTTGATAAAGATGTCCTGTGCCATCTTGCTACTCCTTGTTATTGAAACGTACTACTGCTTTCTACGGGCTTCGGAGTCCGTATTTCTTGAATGCTTCGAGTACCGATCGCGGGCGGCTGCCAGCGGATGTCGGAGCGGGCTACACTCGCTTCATACCGCTCAGGCTGCGTCCTTCACGGACGGCAGGCGAGCGACGAGGCGCAGCGACACGGTCAGGCCTTCGAGCTGGAAGTGCGGACGCAGGAAGAACTTGGCCTGGTAGTAGCCGGGGTTGCCTTCCACTTCCTCGACGACCACTTCGGCGGCTGCCAGCGGACGGCGCGCCTTCGTCTCTTGCGACGAGTTCGCCGGGTCGGCATCGACGTAATTCATGATCCATTCGTTCAGCCAGCGCTGCATGTCCTCGCGCTCGCGGAACGTGCCGATCTTGTCGCGCACGATGCACTTGAGGTAATGCGCGAAACGCGAGCAGGCGAAGAGATACGGCAGCCGTGCGGACAGGTTCGCGTTGGCCGTCGCGTCCGGATCGTAGTATTCCGCCGGCTTTTGCAGCGATTGCGCGCCGATGAACGTCGCATGGTCCGTGTTCTTGCGATGCACGAGCGGAATGAAACCGTTCTTCGAGAGTTCCGCTTCACGGCGGTCAGAGATGGCGATTTCAGTCGGGCATTTCATGTCGACGCCGCCGTCGTCGGTCGGGAACGTGTGGCACGGCAGGTTCTCGACCGTTCCGCCCGACTCGACGCCGCGAATCAGCGAGCACCATCCATACAGCTTGAACGAGCGGTTGATGTTCACGCCCATCGCGTACGCCGCGTTGGCCCACGCATAGTTGCGGTGATCCGGGCCGTTCGTGTCTTCTTCGAAGTCGAACTCATCGACAGGATTGGTCTGCGCGCCGTACGGCAGGCGCGACAGGAAGCGCGGCATGGCGAGGCCGATATAACGCGCGTCTTCCGTGTTGCGCAGCGCGTTCCACGGTGCGTACTCCAGATTCTGCGTGAAGATCTTGGTGAGATCGCGGGGATTGGCCAGTTCCTGCCACGATTCCATCTGCAGCACTGAAGGCGATGCCCCGGAGATGAACGGCGTGTGCGCGGCCGCCGCGATTTTCGCGATGGAGCCGAGCAGGTCGACATCGGGCGGCGTGTGATCGAAGTAATAGTCCGCGACCAGGCAGCCATACGGCTCGCCGCCGAGCTGACCGTATTCCTCTTCGTAGATCTGCTTGAAAAGCGGACTCTGATCCCACGCGAGGCCCTTGTAGCGCTTCATCGTGCGACGCAGTTCTTCCTTCGACGCGTCCATGAAGCGAATCTTCATGCGCTCGTCTGTCTCAGTGTTCGAGACGAGGTGATGCAGGCCGCGCCACGCCGACTCCAGCTTCTGAAAGTCCGTGTGATGCAGGATCAGGTTGATCTGTTGCGACAGCTTGTGATCGATCTGCGCGATGATCGCTTCGATGCTCTTATATGCGTCGTCGCTGATCGTGAGCGACTGCTGCAACGCCTGTTCCGCGAGCGTGCGTACCGCGTGCTCGACCGCTTCCCGTGCCTCGTCGGTTTTGGAGCGGAATTCCTGAGCGAGCAGCAGGGAAAAATCGCTGGTCGTTTCGGTGGCCGCCACTGCGGCCTGTGCCATCTGTTTTGCCATCGTGAACCTTGTACGTGCTGTTTATTCGCTGTGCGTGTCGGGCTTGGTCGCGCCTGTCCGTTACTGCGCGGTCTGATCCGCTTCGGACTTGCGTGCGCCGGAGTCCGGCTGCGGCTTCGGTTCGGCTGCCAGCGACTTGAGAAGCGCCGGGTCGGCCAGCAGCTTGTTGATGAGCGACTCGGCGCCCGACTTGCCGTCCATGTACGTTTGCAGGTTGGCGAGTTGCGTGCGTGCGTCCAGCAGCCGGCGCAGCGGCTCGACCTTGCTCGCGACCTTCGCCGGCGAGAAGTCTTCGATGCTTTCGAACGTCATGTCGACGAGCAACTGGCCTTCGCCCGTCAGCGTGTTGGCCACCGAGAACGCGACGCGCGGCTTGATCGCCTTCATGCGCTCGTCGAAGTTGTCGATGTCGATATCGAGAAAGCGGCGGTCCGCGACGGGCGGCAGCGGTTCGACAGGCTTGCCCGACAGATCGGCGAGCACGCCCATCACGAAGGGCAGCTCGACCTTTTTCTCCGAGCCGTAAATTTCGACGTCATATTCGATCTGCACACGGGGCGCACGATTTCTCGCGATGAACTTCTGTGAGCTGTTTGAGTTTGATGCGGACATGCATGACTCCGTAAACGTGAGGAGGATCGGCAGAACTCAGCTGCTCTGACCGACGGGGAACGTGACCGAGGACGACGCGCTTTCGAAGACGATCGCGGAAGCGGGCCCGGCGCTCATGTCGGCGACGTCGACGCGAATGCTCGCGAGCGAGCGCTGCGAGGAGAAGGCGTCGAGCCAGAGCGCGGCGAGCACGGGCAGCACATGCTGCTCGATGAAGCCGATGAGCACGCGCGCACCGGTCTCCTGCACGAGGCAGTGAGCGACGATGTATTCGACGACACGCTCGCTGTATTCGAGCGTGATCTCGTGGCGCTCGGCCATGCGTCGCACGACACGGTTCAGATGCAGCCGCACGATGCTCGCGAGCGACTCCTGCGCAAGCGGCCGGTACGGCACGAGCGAGACGCGGCCGAGGAACGCAGCGGGAAAGACCTTGAGTAGCTCGGGCGCGAGCGCGGCGCAGAGCGCGCTGTGATCGGGGGCAAGCGCCGGGTCGGCGCAAAGGCTCGCCAAGAGTTCCGAGCCGGCATTGCTCGTCAGCAGGATGGTGGTATTGCGGAAGTCGATATAGCGGCCGTCCCCGTCTTCCATGTAGCCCTTGTCGAAGACCTGGAAGAACACCTCGTGCACGTCGCGATGCGCCTTTTCGATTTCATCGAGCAGCACGACGGAGTAGGGCCGGCGACGCACCGCCTCCGTCAGCACGCCGCCCTCGCCGTAACCGACGTAACCTGGCGGCGCACCCTTCAGTCCGGATACCGTGTGCGCCTCCTGATACTCGCTCATGTTGATGGTGATGAGATTCTGTTCGCCGCCGTAGAGCGCCTCGGCGAGCGCAAGCGCGGTCTCCGTCTTGCCGACGCCCGACGGCCCAGCGAGCAGGAAGACCCCGAGCGGCTTCTTCGGATCGGTGAGGCCGGCGCGCGCCGTCTGCACGCGCTGACAGATGGCCTGCAAGGCATCCCCCTGCCCGATGACCCGCGCCGCAAGCGTTTGCGGCAACGTGCGCACGGCGGCGACTTCGTCCTTCACCATGCGGCCGACGGGAATGCCGGTCCAGTCAGAGACGATCTCCGCGACGATGGCTTCGTCCACTTCCGGGAAGACGAGCGGCGACTCGCCCTGAAGCTCGCGTAGTTCGTCTTCGAGGCGGCGCAGGTCCGCGACGGACGGCGCGGCTGTCTGATCCTCGGCGCCGGCTGTGTTGCATGCGGCATCGCGCGCGGCGGCGAGCGCTTGCGCGGCGCGCAACTGGTTCTGCCAGCGCGCGTCGATGATCGATTCTTCGGCGCTGAATTGACCGATGCGCGCCTGCGCAGCCGTCAGCGCCTTGTCTGCGTCGATGCCGATGCGCGCCTCCTGTTCGAGCAAGCCGAGCTCGACCTGGGCCGCCTGCACGCGTTGGCGAATCTCCTGCAACTCGCGCGGCGCCGCATGCTGCGAGAGCGCGACGCGTGCACATGCGGTGTCGAGCAGACTGATCGCCTTGTCCGGCAACTGCCGTGACGGAATGTAGCGATGCGACAGCAGCACTGCTGCGCGGATGGCTTCATCGCGAACGATCACGCCATGATGCCGCGAAAACGCCGCCGCGAGCCCGCGCACCATGTTGATGGCGGCGTCTTCGGCCGGCTCCGGCACCTGCAACACCTGGAAGCGACGGGTGAGCGCGGGGTCCTTTTCGATGTGCCGCTTGTATTCGGACCACGTCGTCGCGCCGATCATGCGGACCGCGCCGCGCGCGAGCGCAGGCTTGAGCAGATTCGCGGCGTCGCCGGTGCCGGCCTGACCGCCTGCGCCCACGAGCGTATGGATCTCGTCGACGAACAGGATGACGGGCGCGGGCGACTTCACCGCCGCTTCCAGCACGCCTTTCAGACGCGCCTCGAACTCGCCCTTCATGCTCGCCCCCGCGAGCAGCGCGCCGACATCGAGCGTCATCAGGCGGACTTCGGCGAGCGATGGCGGAACGTCGCGGCTCGCGATGGCGAGGGCGAGCCCCTCCACCACCGCGGTTTTGCCGACGCCGGCTTCCCCGGTGAGCAGCGGATTATTCTGGCGACGGCGCAGCAAGACGTCGATCATCGTGCGAATTTCCTGCTCGCGTCCGACGACCGGATCGATTTCGCCAGCGCGGGCGCGCGCCGTCAGGTCGAGGCAATATTGATCCAGCGGCGAGCCGCCCGCCGCCCCGCGGATTGCGCCGGAGCTTTCACCCGGCACGGCGGAGGAGAAATCGCTATTGTCGTATGGCGCGTCGTCGCCTTCCGGCGAACCGCTGACCCAGGCGGTCAGTGTGTCGCCGGACACGTCGACGGGAATGCGCGCGAGCGTCGACGACACCGAAAGCAGCACGCGGCGAAGCTCCGGCGCGCCTGCGAGGGCGGCAATCAGCCACGCCCCGCGCACACGGCGGTCGCCATGTTCGAGGGTGGCGAGCACCCAGGCGCGTTCGATGGCAAGTTCGATGTAGTGCGAAAAATCGCTGATGGAGCTGGCACCCGAAGGCAACGCGTTCAGGGCCCGGGCGACGTCGCGCTCGAGCACGTCGAGTTCGATGCCTGCGTGACGAACGATGCGGTGCAGGTCGCTATCGGGAAGCTGCAGCAGCTGATGCAGCCAATGAACGAGCTCCACATACGGATTGCCGCGGAGCTTGCAGAAGGTCGTTGCTGATTCAATGCTTCGGAACAGAGTAGCTCCGAGCTTTCCAAATAAAGCCTGGCGGGAAACGGTCATTGTTTTTCTTTGATGTTCGGACGCCGTAATAAAGCCTGCGGCATCCATGCTTTCTTCTTTGTCTTTTTATGCGACCGTGCGGAATGCATGTTTGCCTCGGTATTCGCCGGTCGCGTCGAACCGCTGCGATTATCCATGCCAAGGCGCGTTCGTCAACGCTGCACGATTGTGAGAGACTTATCTTAACCGTGCGATTCTTCGATTGCTTCACGTTGCACGACAGCTTCCGTTTTCAGCTTCGACAGAAGTTTCAATGACTTATACGAAATAACGGTGTACTGAGCATATGAGTCTATTGGCGATTGCGACATTTTGAACGTTCAATGCATCGATCGTAGAAATTGGTGCTAGTCCGTTATCTCAAATTAATTCGTATGGACACCTTGGTTTGACCGTGGTCTAATCCGGCTCCGTCCCGTTCTTGGAAAGCTGCTTCGCAGTCGCATGGAAGTATTCGGATTGTGAATTGAAGATGCGATGAGACTTGCCAGACTTTTTCGCACCGCGCCGTCGAATATGCGCGACATGGAACCGCAGGGTCAGCCGGTTTCGACCGCAAGCTTGGGCATGAGGCAACCAGCAGAGCCGCATTTACACGCCGGTGAATCTCGTGCGCCGTCGCCATATGGAGAGAATCCTGTTCTCGATCTGCTAGGCGGCGCAGCCGACTCGAGTTCCGCGCGCTTCATCGTCAAAGCTGCGGACGAGACAGGAAGCAGCGCGGGCGACCGCCTGATGGGTTCGCTGTACGAGCAATATTGCCAGGCGCTGGACTCACCGATCGCATCGCTCGCCGATGCCTGGGTCGATGCGGCGAGTAGCGACGAGATGCCGCTGGGCGATCAGGAGCTTGTGTCGCACCGCTGGCGCGACGATGCCGTCGGCCCGGTTGCCGCCATCCTGGGCGACATCTCCAACCTCGAACAAGCCTTCGGCTCGATGCATCACATCGGGTCCCACCACGCCGCGGCCAGCGTGGAGGAAGTCCCCGAAGTGCTGCGTCTCTTCGCTCCGCCCGAATATCACGCGGCATCCGCACGCAGGCCAAGCCCGATTTTGCCGTCGCTTGTGCGCCGAGAACATCACACGCTCGCCATCGACAGCCCCGTGCGGCCACTCAACACCCCTCACGAACACGAACAAAAAGAGACCCTATGAGTGCAGACATGCCGAACCTGATGGATGCCAAGACCGGCTCCATCGCCACTGACGAAGCGATCGCCAGCCTTGTCGGTGTCATTCGCAAAGAACCGGCTGTCGCTGCGCATCGGTGGTCGCTTTTCCAATGCTTCTGCCTAACTGGCGAGTGGGAGAGGGCGATGCAGCAGTTGCAGGTCTACGGGCAACTCGACCGTTCGGCAGAACGCGTGGTGCAGACATTCCGCGATCTGGTTCGCGCTGAACGCTGGCGCGAGCGAGTCATGGCCGGCACGCAGCAACCGGCCTTCGTCTATGACGACGCACCAGAATGGATGCGCTCGCTGATCGCCGCACTCGGCCTCGCCGCCGAGGGCCGTTTAGATGCCGCTGACCGGGCGCGCGAGGCGGCGCTCGATGCTGCGCCGCTCGTCGCCGGCCGCGCGGCGGGGGAAACCTTCCAGTGGATCGGGGACAGTGACTCGCGCCTGGGTCCGGTCTGCGAGTTCATCGGCGCGGGCAGCTATCGCTGGATTGCGTTGTCGGATATCGAGCGCTGGCGGGTGCGTGAGCCGTCTTCGCTCATCGACCTCGTCTGGACGCCGTGCACGCTCACGCTGGTCGACGGTGCAACGCTGCACGGCTTCGTTCCCGCGCGCTATCCGTTGCCGTCCGATGGCGCTCACGCAACCCGCGAGGCGCTTTTAACCGGGCGTGAGACGGTGTGGGAAGAAATCGGGCGCACGGGCGTGATCGGGCGTGGCCGCAAGACATGGGCGACGGATGCCGGCGACTTCAGCGTGTTCGAGCTCTCGGAATGCGCATTCGGGCAGGCCGCCATGCACGGCGGAGAGCCGCTTGCAAGTGAGGGCTCCAGCCAGTGAAGAACACGCTACGCCATGGCCTCGGCGCGCCAGCAGCGGCACCGAGACGGGCCGATTCACACCTGATGCCGACGCTGCTCGACCGCCTGCGCGACGACGCGCCGCAGCGCCAGAACGAAGCGCCTGGCGAATACACCGTGACGCGGTCGCAGATGCGCGACATCATCCAGCGCGATCTCGCCTACCTGCTCAACGCCATCAGTATCGAAGATCAGATCGACCGGACCCGATATCCCGAAGCTGCCGCCTCAACGGTGAACTTCGGCGTGCCGCCGCTGGCAGGCGCTTTCGTCGCTTCTCACCGCTGGCCGGACGTCGAGGCGAAGATCAAGCGCGCGATCGAGGACTTCGAGCCACGCCTCCTGCGTGACTCCCTGTCGATCGTGCCTCTGTCCGGCGTCGACAATAACGGACGCTACAACAATCTCGCGTTCGAGATCCGCGGCATGATCCGCATGGACCCGTATCCGCTCGAGTTCATGGTTCAGAGCTCGCTGGACCTGGAGACGAGCCGTCTGCACGCCACCGCGCGCCGCGGCGGCTGATACGGCGCCGCCACATAACATAGGCATCGTATGGACCCGAGGCTGCTCGACTACTACAACCAGGAACTGGTCGCCTTGCGCGACCTGGGCGCGGAGTTCGCAAAGGCGCACCCGAAGGTCGCGCACCGGCTCGTGACGCAGCCCGATGAAGCCGTCGACCCTTACGTGGAACGGCTCGTCGAATCGTTCTGCTTCATGGCGGCGCGCATGCAGGTCAAGCTCGATGCGGAATTCCCCCGCTTTGCGGGTCGTCTGCTCGAAGTTATCTACCCTGACTACACCGCGCCGACGCCTTCGATGGCGGTCGCGCAGTTCCATCCGGACGTGCGTTCGGACGAACTGGTGGGAGGCGTCACCATCGCGCGAGGAACGGCGTTAAAAGGACGCGTCGCGCCTGGCGAAGAGACGGCTTGCCAGTTCCGCACGGGTCACGACGTGACGCTCTATCCGCTTGCGATCACGAGCGCCACGCTCGCCGGCGTGCCGCGCGATATCCGTGCGCTCGACCGCTACGTGCCTGAAAACGCGCGCGTGCGCGACGCACTGCGCTTGCGCCTGCGCCTGCGGACGACGAACGGAGCACGGATCGCCCATCTGCGCGGGCTCGATCGGCTCCCGGTTTATCTCACTGGCGATGAACAGGTAGCCTCCCACCTTTTCGAGCTTCTGCATTGCGCGAGCATTGCGACCGTCGTCGGCGCGCCCGGCGATCTCGCGGATGGAACGCGGCCTGTGTCGGTCATCACGTCGGAACCCGTCGCGCACGAAGGACTTCGCACAGACCAGGGCTTGTTGCCGCTCACCTGGTCCAAGTTTCACGGCCACAATCTTCTGCAGGAGTATTTCGCCTGCCCAAGCCGTTTCTTGTTCTTCACGTTGACCGGACTCGAAGACGCGCTGCGCCGCATCGACGGCGAGGAGGTAGAGATCGTCGTGCTGCTGAACCAGTCGAGCGATCGCCTGAACGGCCTCATCGACGCGTCGCGGTTCGCGCTCTTCTGCTCGCCCGTCATCAACCTGTTTCCTTGCCGCACCGATCGCATCGAAGTCACGCACGCGGCGGCCGAATTCCATCTCGTGCCGAGGCGGCTCGCGCCGCTCGACTACGAGGTCTTCGCCGTCGAGTCGCTCGCCGGTCACAAGGGCAATGGTGCAGCCGGACAGGAATTCCGCCCGCTCTATCAAACGCGCAATAGCGACGAAGGCAACTACGGCCGCTACTTCTCGCTGCGTCGCGAGAGCCGCGTGATGTCCGAAGCGGCCCGCCGCAACGGCATGCGCACGCCGTATGTCGGCAGCGAGGTCTATGTGTCGCTCGTGGATCAGCACAACCCGCCGTACGACGAAGACATCCGCTATCTGTCCGTCGACGCGTGGCTGACCAACCGCGACCTGCCGAGCTTTGTTCCGCGCGACGGCACGAACGATCTCTTCGGTGATCTCGATGCACCCGTCGCCAGTATCGGGCTCGTTCGCGCGCCCAGTGCGCCGCGCGCACCATTCGCGGAGCGAGAGAACGCGTGGCGCCTGATCCGGCATTTGAATTTCAATTACCTACCGCTTGAAGAAATCGATCATCGGCCAGGCGGACAGGGCCTGCGCGACATGCTGAGGCTCTTCGTTGCCGCAGACGACAAGATCCACCAGCGTCAGGTCGAAAGCCTGGTGGGTGTCAGGACGACACCGGTCTCGTGCAAGCTGCCGGGAAAAGGGCCGCTCGTGTTCGGGCGAGGCATCGAATGCCAGCTGACCGTCGACGAGGCCGGTTTCTCCGGCGTCAGCCCGTATCTTTTCGGCGTGATACTCGAGCACTATCTGATGCGGCACGTGTCCATCAATACGTTCACGCAGACGGAGCTTCATTCCATGCAACGCGGCCGTTTGATGCGCTGGCCGGTTCGCATGGGTGCGCGTGGAGGCGCCTGATGGAGCGAGCCCCCGTTACCTCAACGTTGCTTGACACGGCGTTCTCTCATCGAACGCTGGAACGGCTGCAGACTGAGCCGTGGCGATATGGCTTCCTCTCTTTGATGCGCCGCATTGGCGCCGCTCGGAACGTCGAGGCCGTCGGCGCGGCGCGTCGGCCGCAGGCGGAGCCGTTTCGTCTGGGGCAGAAGCCCAGCCTGACGTTCGCCCCGCGAGAGGTTGCGAGCGTCGGTGAACGCGACGGACGCCTCTTCGTGCGGCTGTTTGGACTCGGCATGCTGGGACCGAACGGACCACTGCCCATCCACGTAACCGAGATCGCGCGCGAGCGCGAAGAGAGCAGGCGCGACCGCACGCTCGTCGATTTCCTCGATGTCTTTCATCACCGCTACTTCACGCTTCTGTACCAGACATGGGCGTCCGCGCAGTCGACGGCGGGGCTCGACAGGCCAGGACCGGGCAGCGAACGGTTTTCGTTCTACATTGGATGCCTGAGCGGGCAGGACCCGCGCGAGATCGCAACGCGCGCGCTTTCACCGCATGCGCAACTGTCGGCATCGGCGCACAGGGTGCGCGAATCGCGCGATCCCGACGGCCTGCGCATGGCGCTCGAACGCTACTTCGGCGTGCCGGTTGCGATCGACGAATATGTGTTCCACTGGATCGAAATGGCGGCGAGCGAGCGCAGCCGTCTTGGCGCGCCGGGTGCACCGTCCACCATGGGCGAAGGCGCGATACTCGGCGAGCGCGTGCCGGACCGGCAGTACCGTTTCCGAGTCGTCATCGGGCCGCTCGGCATCGACGCGTATCTGCGCTTCACGCCTCGCGGCGCTGACCTGCCGAGACTGGTCGACTGGGTGCGCACGTTCCTCGGCCACGAATTCGACTGGGAACTTGAACTGCGCATTCGGGCGAAGAGCGCTCCGCCTGCCGTCATGGGCGGCCCTCAGCAGTTGGGGTGGTCCGGATGGCTCGGACAATCTCCAGACGACCAGCCGATCACCGGCATGCGCTTCGAGCCCGAACGCTACATGACAGAGCTCGCATCGTGATATGCGAGCCAACAAGAACAACGCAGGAAGCGAGAAGATGAGCAACTCGAACAAGGAAGCCGCCAAAAGGGCCGCCGGCGGCAAGACCGTGCCGGCGACGTCGCACGACTGGATGAGCCCGATCGATCCCGCTGAGCCGTGCGGCGCGGATCTCGAGTACGACCCGGAGTTCGTCGTCCTGTCGTCCCAGGTCGCGGTCCGGCCGGAAGCGCAGTACGGGGATTTCGTCGGCGTTCCCGAACCCATCAACTGGAGCGACGTTGACCGCGATTGCCGGCGCCTCATGATGCGCAGCAAGGATATGCGCCTCGCCGTACTGTTCATGCGCTGCCGCACACGCCTCGCCGGCGCGCAGGGACTCGCGGAAGGACTGGGCTTGTTGGCCGAGTGGCTCGATGCGTTTCCTGAGTCCATCCATCCACGGCAGGGCGCGGACGACGATGAGGACGCCGCCCTCGAAATCCGCATGAACGCATTGCAAGCCCTGACCGATACCGACGGCCTGCTCTCCGATGTGCGGGAGATAGCGCTGACGCGTTCGAGCGCCGTGCGGCTGCAGATGCGCGATGTAGAACGCGCGTTCGCGCATCCGCGCCCGAGCGATGCGCTCGCGCCGGAGTCCGTCACGCGACAGATCGAAGACCTTCGCGTACAACAGCCCGGCATGCTCGCCGGCTTCGACGCGGCGGCACACAGCCTCAAGCGTATCGAAGCGTGGTGCCGCGAACATCTGGACGCGTATCTGCCGGATTTGTCGCCGCTCGCACGCCTGGTCGATCGGGTCGTCACGACGGGCGCGCGAGTCGCTACGATCGCCGTGGAAGAAGCGGCGCCCGAACCGGCCGCAGCCGCTGGCGCTGCTCCCGCTACGGACGCCGCGAGCGAAGAGGGCGCCGCAACTGCGGCTGTCGTCCCGGAACCCGTCCGGACGACGCGCACTGCTACGCCGGACCGGTACGCTGCGCTCGAACTTATTCGCGAAGCGCGGCAGTGGTTCGAGCGGCACGAGCCCAGCAGTCCCATCCCGGTTTTACTGCGTCGCGCGGAGTTGTTCGTCGGGAAGCGGTATGCCGAAGTTGTGAAGGCAATCAGCCCCGACATGCTCGAGCAGTGGGAAAGCGAGAACGGGCAATGATGTCACTCGCAGGTTCACTCGCTCGGTGATCGACGGGCCGCCCGGCGCGGTGTCGCAGTGTCGCGCGGCTTGACGCTGTTCATAAACGGTGCAATGCCATCGGCCCGGAAGTACGAAGATTGCGAGCGGCGGTGATTCACGCATGATTTCTGGGCGATGCCGCTCGCCTTTGCGCCAATTGGTTGATTTCGCGGTCGGTGTCGAGTGCGAGGATCCAAAGAGCGAAAACCGCTGCGTCCGTTCCGGCCTTTTGCACATTTCCCGTGGCAGCGGTGATTTGGGACCGTTGGCATGATGGTTGTTTGCTGTCGTTGCGCGCGCACCGGCGTCGACGGCCCGCGCGTGCCTGACACCGAGCCCGCAGGAACACGAGCATGGCGCTTGCTCACCGATCTGTTATCGACGCCCAAGGAGCCACCATGTCCGATCCCACCGAACCGCAAAACCCCACCCCCGACCAAACCGAAATCGCGAGCGGCACGCCGCCCGCGCGCACGCCGGAGACGTTGCCCGACAACACCGATCTCCAGCCGGACCAGAACCCCGTGCGCGGCACGCCCGACATTTCGAAGCCCGGTGCGGATGGCTGATCCTTCACGCGCTCGCGCGTTTCCGGGCCGCCGATGATCGGCACTCCCGCGTTTTCGCACCCTCGTTCTCCGGCCTGGCATCCGCGATGCTAAAGGCAAGCAGCACGTTCCCAGGAGAATAGCGATGAACAAGACGACAGCGCGGGATTCCACATCCCTCATGAGCCGGGCGATCGCGTGGCCCGTCCGCACTTTCAAGCGCTTCAGCGCCGACCGCTCCGCGCCGATGGCGGCGAGCATCGCGTTCTACTCGGCCTTCTCGCTCGCGCCGACGCTCGTCATGGTAATCGCCGTGGCCGGGCTCGTCTTCGGCGAGGAAGCCGCGCGCGGGCAGATCTTCCATCAGGTGAGCGGCATGCTCGGCAAGGACGCCGCCGCAAGCGTGCAGACCATCGTCGAGCACGCGCACCGCAGCGGCGGAGGCGGCATCGCGGCAGTCATCTCGTTCGTGCTGCTGGCCGTGGGCGCATCCGCGACCTTTTCGTCGCTCAATACGGCGCTTTCCGTCGTATGGCCCGCCGAGGACAAAGAGAAGTCGGGCGTCGCCACGCTCGTCAAGGTGCGGCTGATTTCCTTCGGCCTCGTGATGGGCGTCGCGTTTCTGTTGATCATCTCGCTCGTGCTGGATACGGCGGTGCAGGCGGCCGGCAAATGGGTGTTCGGGGAATCGCCGCTCGTCGTCATCGGCGATATCGCGCAGTTCCTTCTCGGCCTCGTGATTCTGTCCTGCGCGTTCGCCGCGTTGATGAAATACCTCCCCGACGGCCACGTCGCCTGGCGCGATGCTTTCGTGGGCGGCACGATTGCCGCCGTGCTGTTTTCGGTGGGCAAGAAGCTCTTCGCGCTGTATCTGACGCACGCGGGCACGGCCAACGCATTCGGCGCGGCGGGATCGCTTGCCGTGTTGATGATGTGGCTGTACTTCGCCGCCGCCGTGCTGCTGCTCGGCGCGGAAGCCGCGGCCGCGCGAGCGGAAGCGCGCGAGGGCAAGCCGGCGAAGGAGTCGAGTGCAGCCGATCAGCCGGGCGCGCCCGCGATGCCTGCGCCGGGGACAGGCGCGTCGAATCACGGATCTCGCGATGGCGTTCAAGGCGCGCCGCACGCGCCGGTGCTCGCGAGCGCGGCGCACGCGCAGCCGGTCGCGCCCGCGCCGCTGCCGCCTGTTCCGTCTGTTACGCCGTCGGCGTCGGGCAGCACGCGCACGTCGCCGTGGGCGAATGCCGTGGCGAAGGGCGTCGATACGGTGAAGGCCAATCCGATCCGGCTTGCCATCGCGGCCGCGGGCGCGAGTCTCTTTGTATTCACGAAAGGATCCAGCCGGACGCAGGGGCGGCATCATCGGTCGGTGAAGGTGTAGGCGGTGGGAGGGGCGGCCACGGCCGTCCCGAAACGGCGTTCTCGCGCGAAAATGTGCAACGACGGTTCCTGCCTGGCGGTTGCTCAAGCCGGTAGCCGCCGCATGCGGGCTGGAAGAATCGCCCGTTAGTCGACCGCGCCGCCCCGTTTATAACGGCTCAAATAGCACTAGCGGCATCGCTGTCAATGTCGCCACGATTGATGCTTACCGCGAATAGAGCCGCCGGTTGACCGCTATCAGCGTCGATGCATTTTCCAACGGAGCCGGCACATCGTGACATGCGGCCGGTCGCCGAGTGTGTCGGTGACGTCGGCCGGAAGGTGACCTCATGGCGGTTTCGTCGCGGATCAAGACTTAGTACCTGTGGGGTCTATCCGCTGCCGCGTGGGCAAATCACGAAAACTGCGCGCCGCGACGGGAACGCGGTCGGATCCCACAGCGGCGCAGCTGCCCGGGAAATGCTGCGCCTCAGATAACGCCTCCGCGATGACATGCGGCAGAGAGGAATCCTTAGCTCACTGCTGATGCTGCCAAAGTCAATAAAAGACAAGGCATCAGCGCGCGATCGACGTACGCCGATTCATTTAAGAGAATTCGCATATCAGTATTGGGGTCCGACTGGTAATTTGGGCGGCCATTATTTGTGGCGAGCTTGCAATGCCGGTCATCCGTCGGGAACCTGCGCTTCTTTCAGGCGTACGTAAAAAAAGCCAGCCGAATCGCATGCCATCTCGCTCGCCTTTGCTAGGGTGAGTGGCATGGATCCGCGCCTTCTCGACACTTACCTCCGCGAACTACGCTTCATGGAATCGCTGGCGGAGGAGTTCGCCAGCGATCATCCCAAGATAGCCGCGCGCCTCGGCATGGTCGCTGGAAGCATTGCCGACCCTTACGTCAATCGCCTACTCGGAACGTCTGCGTTCGTGAATGCGCGCATGCAGATGCGCTTCGACGACGAGTTTGCGCCGATCACGCAGGCGCTCTTGTCGTCGGTCTATCCCAACTACCTGTCGCCCACGCCTTCCATCGCCGTTGCCCGCCTGTACCCGGGCGGCAAGGCCGCAGGCTTCATGTCCGGGCACACGATTCCACGCGGCGTGGAACTCCCGTCCCTGCGCCTGCCGGTGGGCGAGAAGACAGCCTGCACGTTCCGCACGACGCAAGATGTGTCGCTCTATCCAATTGATCTGGTCGAAGGCAGGCTCACACATGTTCCGCCTGACATCCGGGGGCAGGACCGCTATGTGCCGCCGCATCGGCGGGTGCGTGGCGCATTGCGCCTTCGCCTGCGCACGCTCGAGGGCGTGCCGTGCTGTTCGCTGCAGGGACTTGACCGATTGCAGATTCATCTTGCGGGCGATGAACGCGTCGCGTCTCACCTGCACGAATTGATTCACACCGGGGCGGTAGTCTCGGTCGTCGGTGAGCCGGGACGTTTTGGCGAGGTCGGCTATGTGCCGCATGTGGTTGCGTCGACTCCCGTTACTCAGGATGGGCTTACGGCCGATGAGACGGTGTTGCCGCTCGCGGGGCCAAGCATGCTCGGGCATAACCTCGTTCACGAGTACTTCTCCTGCCCAAGCCGGTTCTACTTCTTTACGCTGACAGGATTGCAGGCGGGGCTTGCGCGCATTAAGGGCAGTGAGGCGGAGATCGTCGTACTGCTGGACCGCGCCACGAGCGCGCTGGCCGAACGCGTGAATGCGTCGATGTTCGCTCTGTTTTGCGCGCCCGTCGTCAATCTCTTCAAGACGCGTACGGCGGCCGTGCGCACGGAAGACGTCGGACGCGTGCTCCATCTCACGCCGTTTGACAAGCCGACACTCGATCACGAAGTGCATTCCGTCGACATGGCCATCGGTCAGGTCAGCCAGGAAGAAGGGTCCGAGGAACTGCCGTTCTATCCGCTGCATGCCGCCTTGTTACACGATGAAGAAGGCCCCGGACGATACTTCACAGTGCGCCGCGAGCAGCGCTTGTCCAAAGCCAAGGGGCGCTCGTACGGCACGCGCGCGCCGTACGTCAGCACCGAGTCTTACCTGTCGCTGGTGGGGCGGGATGGACTGCCCTACGCGCCGGCCGAAGATGAAAAGCGGATCAATTATTTGTCCTTCGACGTGTGGCTCACCAACCGCGACCTGCCGGGTCTTCTCGACTGCAACGGCGTAAGCGATTTGAAGCTGCCCGGTTCAGCGCCACTCGCAAGCGTGGGGCTCGTGCGTGCGCCGAGCCGCTCGAGGCCGCCGCTCGGCATCGGAATGAAAGCGTGGCAATTGATCGCGCAACTCGCGATCGAACATGCTGTCTTCGATGACCGCTACCGCGAGCCGAATCCCGGCGAGGGCTTGCGAAGCTTGTTGCGCCTCTATCTGTCGGCCGATATGCCTGCGTTGCGGCGGCAGGTGGATAGCCTGTCGTCCGCGACGCTTACGCCGGTCAATTGCGTCGTGCCTCATGCGGTTCCCCCGATGGTGCGCGCGCTCGAATGTGCCGTGACTTTCGACGAAGATGGCTTCGAAGGCACGAGTCCTTATGCGCTAGGGCTTGTCTTAGAACAGTACCTCGCACGCCACGCTTCGGGGCACTCATACACCAAGACTTTGCTGCTTTCTAAACAACGTGGACGTATCGCCGAGTGGTGGCCTCGGCCGGGTACTCGCAGCATCGCCTAATTTGCAGTTCACCATGCAAATCGAATCCCGCACGGCACAAGCCGTGACTTAATCAAAAGAACCAGGGAGATGTATCCGATGTTCAACCCGCTGCAAAGCCGCACGCTGAGAATCGAGTGCGACGCGCTGCCCACCTGGGGCGGCAACGAGATCCTCACCCCTCAGCGGGTGCGGGGCGTCGAAGCGCTCGGCGAGCTCTTCAAATATGAGGTGGATTTCGCGTCCGTCGATAGTCCGACGTTCCGCATCTGGGACGCACGCAAGCTGCTCAAACCGGACGATTTGATTGGTAAAACGATCGCCATCCAAGTTGAATTCGAGGGCAAGGGAACGTTCATTCCCGGGCTGCCCGGCGATCTCGGCGCGGGCAACGTCGGCGCGGGCGTGCGCACGATCAACGGCATCATCACCGAAGTGCAGCAGACGGGCAGCGACGATCGGCGCGTCTATTACCGGTTCACGGTAAGACCGTGGCTGTGGCTCGCCACACAAAATCGAGATAGCCGGGTGTTCCAGGACATGAGCGTCTTGGACGTAACCGAGAGCGTTCTGAAGAGCGGAAACTACAAGTTCCCGTGGAAGACGCGCCTGGCGGCGGTCGCGCTGAATAACAACGTCTTTCCGAAGCGCGACTTTATCCGACAGTTCTGGCAGAGCGACTACGAATTTCTGCAGCAGCTCTGGACCGAGTGGGGCATTTACTACCACTTCGACGGCATGACGCTCGTGCTGTGCGATTCGCCCGGCTCGCACAAGAAGCACGGGAACGCGTACGACACGGTACTGTATCACGCGCCCGAGGATAAACGTATTGACGAAGAGCACATCCACAGCCTCAAGGTGCTGCGTCAGATCACGCCCGGCGACGTCACGGTCAACGACTACGACTACACGTTGTCGAACGGTTCATTCGATCGCAACCAGCAACGTTACAGCGAATCATCGTTCGACAACATCGCGCAGTATCACTGGGGCGATTACACGCAGCCGCTCGCGGGTGCGATGGGGCTGGACGGTCAGCCGAACGATCATCGCAACGAGGCCGATTATCTTGCGCGCGTGCGCGTGGAGGCACTGCGCGGCGAGGGTTTCCGCCTTCACGCCACGGCGAACGCGCGCGGCATCATGACGGGCAGAAGGCTCAAGATCGAGGGGCATCCCGAGACCAAGCTCAATGCGAACTACCTGGTGGTGTCGACTTCGATCGACATCCGCAATCCCGATGAGCTCACGGCCACGCCCGGCAGCGAGGCGCAGTACCACTGCGTGACCGAGATGGTACTGCAGCCGGCCACGATCTTCTTCAAGCTAGTGCCGACGCAAAAGCCGCGTGCCCATCCGGAGACGGCGGTCGTCGTGGGACCGGAGAAGCAACCGCTGTGGCTCGACGGCTACGCGCGCGTGCGGGTGCAGTTCAAGTGGGACCGGCTCGGCCAGATGGATCAGAACTCGAGTTGCTGGGTGCGCGTGTCGTTGCCGTGGCACGGCGGGCCGCATAGCTTCGTGTCGGTGCCGCGCATCGGGGATGAGGTGACCATCGGCTATCACGAGGGCGATCCGGACAAGCCGTTCGTGATGTCGAGCAAGGTGAATCAGTTCAATCCGCCGCCGTTTAAGCTGCCGAAGAACATGGCGCTTACGGGGCTGGTGAGTCATGCGTTGCAGGGACAGGGGCACAACTATGTCGTGACCGATGACACGCCCGGCCAGCAGCAGGTGCAGGTGGCGAGTGATCAGGCCAACTCGCGGCTCGTGCTGGGTTACAACACGCGAATCGTGTATCAGGCTGGGCGGCAGCAGGCGCGGGGGCTCGGTTGGGAGTTGGCCACCGATGCGTGGGGCGTGCTGCGGGCGAATCAAGGCATGCTGATCACGACTGAGACGCGCGATGGCGCCAACTCGCCCGCGAAGGACATGGGCGAGACGGTGCAGCGGCTCACTGAAGCGCGTGACACGCACGAGAGTCTGGTCGGGATGGCGCGGCAAAATCAGGCGCAAGACGCCGGCGCGGACCAGAGCGAGGTGACGGCGGCCTTGAAGGCGCAGAACGCGACGGTAAAGGGCAATGCGAAGGGCGACGACAATGATTTCCCGGAGCTGGCCGATGCCCATCTGACGCTCGCCAGCCCGAGTGGCATACAAGCGACCACGTCGGGCACGACTCACCTCGCAAGCGGTGAACATCTGGCGTTGACTACGGGCGGACATATCGGCGTTGCGGCCAGCAAATCGTTTTTTGCGACGGTTAAGGAGAAGTTCCGGATATTCGTCTACCACGCTGGCATACGACTGGTGGCAGGAGCAGGTTCAATTGACATCCGTGCACTGAGCGATGCAGTCAACGTCATCGCCAAACTGAAGATTCATCACAGCGCGCAGCGTATCGAGATCTGGGCGGAGCAAGAGCTCTCGCTGCGCGGTGGCAAGAGCTATATCACGCTCAACAATGGCGGTATCGACAACGGTACACCAGGGCAGTGGCAGTCCTATGCTGCCACCCATCAGATGCCGGGGCCAAAGAGCGCTCCGGACGAAGTTCCCGCTGCACAGCTCAAGGTCTGCGAAATGAGCATGGCGAAAGCTGCCGATCAACATGCGGCGATCGTGCCGCTTTCCTGAGGTTGACATGGCGAAACAGACACTTCAGGAAGCGTGGAGCACACGCACTCATTTGCTAGCCGACCGGCTGCTCATACAGGATTGGTCAGAAGATCTCCCATGGCACGCCGTGGCGCCTGAATCACTTGAGAAAGAGGCGCATCTACTGCCCGTTGTGCTTGGCCTAGAAGACCTCGACGAGGTTCAGCAAGCGCACGTTCAGGCGATGCTCGAGATGCGGAACCCGCAGACCGTGGCCCCGGCTCTGCTCGTGCGGAGCGATCGCAGCGCCGAAGCCCTCGCACGCGCATTGTCCCACCATGTAACCGTCACGTTATCGGACGAGTCGCGGGTGCTTCTGCGATTCGCGGATCCGGTGGTGTTTGCGCACTTGCTCTGGATCTTGCCGCTCGAGGGACTTTCATCGTTATGCGAAGCCACGTTGGAGTGGTCGATTCCGTTTCAAGGTGAATGGCACGAAATCCAATTTACTGACCGGCCCCAGCCGCGATGGGAACCGCTCGATGAGCCACGTTCGGTCGCGCTTTACAACGTCGCGCTGACTAACAGAGTCCTTGCAAAGCTTCCGCCAATCCATGCGCTCGCAGAGTTTTGGCGCGAGGCGCAGAGGGCCAACAAAAGGCTATGTACCGCGCAGGACCGGTTCGGACTTACCGATGGTTCGGACTGTGTGGCCTTCGCTGCGCACAGCATGGCGTTCGGCGACGGCATCGCTTCGCACAAGACGCTTGCGTCTTGGCTAAGCGACGCCCGCGATAAGCCGGGTCTATACGCGAAAGAAACAGATGCCCTGTCAAGAAGGGACTGGGACGGTATCCAGAAGAGCGTTCAAAGTATCTAAAAGTTGGAAAGAAATAACGTGGCTAACTCGAACAATAATTCCGGCTCTTTTGAGCAGACTAACGCAAGTATTCAGAAGACCGATCCGGTACCTTCCTTCAACGGCGCAAAGTCGACGGCGTCAGATCGTCTCTCGCAGGCGCGCCGGACGGCATCAGGTACCTGTGAATTCTGTGAGAAGCACGGACTGGCGATACTGCCGGTTCGTCCGGGCGTGATGCATGTCAATTCGGGCGCGCCGGTACTCCCGGAAAGCTTCCGGTCCACCGTACGGGAAGGTGCAGAGCTGCCATTCGCCGGCCCGACGCAATACACGGTTAGAACCGTTCGTAGCGGATATATCTACGTCTACGACGAGCGCGGTTGGTGGGAATGGTACTGGGTGACAGAACACGGCTACCTGATGAAGCTGCCGAAGCCCGGCTCGCCGATGAATTCCGCCTTCACGGTCGGTAGGGAGCCGTGCGACCGGACCGGGCATAAGGAAATTGGATCGTGCATCACCGTTAGCGATCCGAACAAGGCCAAACGGATTTGGATAGCGTTTTCTGGCGCGGAGTGGACTCCCCGTGTACTGCAATTACATCAGGACGAGGCCTACCGCAAACGCCATATGCGCGAATTCGACGTAAAGGCATGGATGACATCGCATAAGGCTGCACATGCAAAGACGATCGATGCAGTCAGTTCAGTCGTGGCGGAATACGCGCCGAAGACGAAGGTGGACGCCTTTGCCTTCTCGCCCTACGAATTCCGGTCGCGTGCGTCAACGGTTGACGCTCTATTGGAAGCAGCCAAGTCCTGTGGTCCCGCGCCTGGAGCCGTCCTGATGCTCAATGATCCAGTGGGGGTTGTGACTGAGATAGCCGCTCGTCTGGCAGAGCTGCGCCATCAGTTCATGTCGCAAGGTGATCGGGACCGGAAGCTCAATGCTTCCACCGCGATTCTGAACGCTCAGGAGCTCAAGGGGAGGGCGGCGCAGGACGACGTCATCGGAATCAGCGACCAATTGAATCTAGAGAGTCACTGGCAGACAGACGGTGTTGGCCGGACGATATATGTCCAGTCTGCGCCGAAGTTGCGCGACCCGACCGAATCTGAAATGCTCGACGCGGCAAAGAATTCATGGACCAAGTACCTCGGTGACTACGATGAGAAGGCGCGTGCCGCATGGCACAAGCAATTCCTCGTCGACTTTGACGATTATTCCAAACGGACCCTGAATCCTCTCGCAACAGCGCATTCCGTTTGGTTGAAAAGCGAGCAGTTGGCTAATCATTTCGATGCGACGCATGACGAGACGTCGGCTGAGCATGGGCTCGTCTATGCTCGCCAACTTGTAGCCTGCGTGCAAGACACGCAGTTGTACCAACCTTGCCTGGATTTGCACTATAAGTGGGCGAAAGGGAGCTACAGTGAACCCAACAATCTCTTGCTGCGCGGCCTGGTATTGAATCTCAAGGCGCAGCGCGAGTTGATTGCCAAGCAACTCGGCCCTGACGTGACTTGGACGACGGTGGGCTGGGACAACCTGTGCGGCTTCTTCAACGGTCTCGCAGACAATGCGCTGAAGCATAACAGCGAAGTCTTGCCGCAACTCGTGCTCGCCTTTGGCGGAGCCATTACCAAGCTGTTGCGGACAGCGGTTGGCGATGCTCGTGTGCCTCATGGCCTGGTCGCTTTGGGAACGGTCACTCAACGGCCGGTCGTTCCGGTCCAATTGACCGGTACGTTCAAGGCCATGCGGGCGTCGGTAATGCGCCAGTTGCTCAAGGCGCCCGGGGTCAAGAAACTCAGTGAGAATGCACTGCAACAGCAAGTCACCCTTGCGTTGCGCCGGCTGGCCATTCAAGGCCAGCCGATGAATAAGTCCGTGTCGGTTTCAATGCTGGTCATGATCGATCAGGAGACGCTCCATAGCATGCCGAAAGGACTGAGCAAGGCGAAACAGGCTCAATGGGTCGCGAGTTCGCTCCACACGGTGGAGGAAGTCGAGGCATTAAATATCGCCGCGCGGCAGCAACTGATGGCGGACATTCCCGCAGTGGCGGGGGCCGCGAAGGCCGGAACGGCAATAGCGAGGGCCGTGCCGATCGTGGGCAATATCGTTGCGGCTTATGTGCAGATTGCGGCGATTAAGGCTACTGAGGAGGCGCTGGGGACCGCGGCAGGGTTGGCAAAGCTAGAGGTTGATGCACGGTTGATGGGTGGCGCGTCTCTGTTGATGTCGACGCTTTCCGACTCCCTTGATCGCTTGCTGAAGGCGTTGGGAGTTTCAGAATTGCAACAGGGACGTGGTGTTGTTCTGAGGTTCTTCGCGCGCTGGGCACCTGTCGGGGCGAAAGTGCTCGGCGTCGCAGGGGCGGTGATCGGGGCGCTGTGTGATATCGGCGCGATGATTCGAACGATGTTGCAAGGTAACGCTGCATTGGGAGCAGCATACGGCGCTTCCGCATTAGGCGGAGGATTGATCGCGATAGCCCTCATCACCGGTGGGCTGCCGCTCCTACTGACCGGCGCACTCATCTACTTGATTGCACAGATAGCTATCACGAAGCTGGGAGATGACAAGCTAGATACCTGGTTGAAGCGCTGCATCTGGGGAAACGATGCAGCGGTTCGGTACACGGATATGAAACAGGAAATGAGTGAATGGCCACTATTTCCGGGAGCTTAAGATGAACTACAAAGACCTCTCGCAGAACAACTACGCTGTGAACCGAAGATTGACGGACGAGGAGCGGCAGAACCAGCTATTGCAGAAAGAACGCATGACCGTTACACCGTTCTATAACGCATCGACGATCAGTTTCAATTCCACTTTTATGGAGTTGGTTGATCGCTGGTTCATCTATCGCGGTTACGTGACATTCTGCGGAGTATTTTTTCTTGCTTTCCCAATATTAGGAATTGTTTATCCTTTGTTCATTCCTGATTGGAAGATCGAGGTGACCAGAGAGTACTTTCTGGCGGCGGGCCTAGCCGTCATCTTCGTTTCGCCGATATGGGGCCTGTCGATCTGGATGGTGCTCAAGGAGTCTTTCCGCTGGACGCATTTCCCCATCCGGTTCAACTACCGCAATCGCATGGTGTACGTCTTCTGCCTGGACGGCGTGATTCGTTCGGCCAAGTGGGACGACCTCTTCTTTACGATTAGTCGGTGCAAGAGGTCCTTCACGCCCGGGTCAGGGCCGCAAATATGGGACATCCGTGGTCACGCGCTGAAGGCGGATCGACAAACCGTGGAATGGACTTTCGCCTTGCCTTGCGACAGTGAAGATCCCCGCCAATTGAAGAACTGCTGGGAGTTCGTACGCCGTTACATGGAAGAGGGTCCAAAGGCGGTCTATGGTGATGTGTTCTGGTGCCATGACATCGCAACTCGCCGCGAAACGTATCGTGAGGGGCTCTTCGCACTGAATTTATACCTCAACGGGTTGCCGCGCCTCATCAAATACATCTCCGCACCGGTGGTTTGGCTCATTTCGATCGGCCGGCTATTCGCGATGAGGACCAGCAAAATTCCGCAATGGCCGGCTGAGATCGAAGCGCAGTGCAGGATCGATCCTTCTGATCCCTATCAGCGCACGGCTGCGCA